>JBOHBE010000328.1:0-6840 GCA_050698235.1 Gaiellales bacterium | reverse complement strand
AACCTGACGACGTTCGTGCTGCGGCGCGACGTGTTCGTGCCGGGCGTCGCCGTATCGGGGACGGTGCACTGGACGTACACCACGGGCCGCGTCCGCGCGGTGCTGGTCGTCCACGCCGGCGGCACGGTGGAGCGGCTGCGCATGCGATGGTCCGAGCAGGTGCGGGCGGCGATGGCCGACATCGACGGCCACGCCGACGGCCGCCCGCTTCACGCGCACATGCTCGCCCCCTGACGCAACAACGGGGTCAGACCCCGATGTTGCGCGTGAAACATTGGTACCCGGTACAGCTGTTTCACGGCAGCCCGCCGGGGCTGGGGCGGCCTGGCCCCAGCCCCGGTTGTCTGCGGGTGCTAGTGGGCGGCGCGGATCAGGCCGAAGAGGCCGTGGGCCTCGTCGTCGATCCCCGCGCTGAACAGCAGCGAGTTGCGGTCGCCCGTCACGCCATTTCCGAACCGCAGGCCCCAGAGGCCGTCGATCTGGACGGCGTGGCCGTTCGGGCGGCGAAGCTCGCCGAGCCACTTGCCGGTGCGGATGTTGTAGGCGTTGATCATGCCGTTGCCGAAGTTGCCGACCAGGAGGGCGTGGCCGAACCGGCCGAACCCGCCGGGCGCCTGCACGAGGCCCCACGGCGCGTTGAGCGCTCCCCTGCTCGCGACGCGGTGCATCAGGAAGCCGCGGCGCGAGTAGACGTCGACGAACCCGAGCCCGTTGCCGGCGATCTCGTCCGACGCGGCGGAGTCCTGCTTGGCGTATGCCACGAACAGGCGGCCGCCGATGTTCTGGACGTTGAACGGCGCGTACCCGTGCGGCAGGTTCGGGTCACGGAAGCCGCCCGCCAGGTGGACGCGGTGGAACTTCCCGTTCACCACGACGATCTGGTTGTGGTGGAAGTCCGCGGCGTAGAGCAGGTGCCCGCGCCCGTGGACGAACCCGAGCGCCAGGCCCTTGAAGATCGCGTCCGGAACGCTCAGCTCAGCGGTCGCGGACGTGCCCGGCGGGTTCGTGAACGGCCAGGCGGTGATCATCCCGGCCTCGGAGTCGAAGATGAACGTCGCCGGAAGGTTCTGGTTTCCGACGTGCACCTTGAACGAGGTCGACGGGTTGAAGACCGTGCCCGTCGGAGCGCCGCCCGGGATCGAGACGACGAGCGGTGCGATCGAGATCGGCATCCCCTGGGCTGCGCCCGGATAGATCGTCGACACGTCCATACCGTTGTCGGCGATCCAGAGCGGCGTGGTCGGCCCCGCGGACAGCCCCCACGGGTTCACGAGGTTCGAGTCGGTGATCATCGCCAGGCCCGGCTTGTCCGACACCAGGTTCACCTGGCGGAACCCTGCGGCCTGGGCGGCGGCCGGCGCTGCAAGCGCCGCCGTCGTGAGAATCGCCCCTACGACTGCTGCGAAGCGCAGCCGTCTCGGGGATGTGCGAGCGTCCATGTGGCCCCCTCACGTCTGGCGCACCCGTCCGGGCACGCGGTGGACTGGCGGGGGGTACGGGCGTCGAGCCGGACCGGTTTGTACGCCACCTCACACTCCAGAGCTTTGCTTCACTTCGGCCATGCTTGCCTCGGACGCGTCGGCAGGGGAGGCGCACGCCGAGCATCGGCGAGGGCAGGCCCTGGTCGCGCTGGCGGCCATCGCGTGGTCGACTGCCGGTCTCTTCCAGCGGGAGCTGACCCTCGACGTGCCGACCCAGATGGCCGGCCGCGCGTTCTTCGCGTTCCTCGCGCTCGGGCTCTATGTGGTTCTGGCGGATCGTGGGCGGGTGCGCCAGGCGTTCGTGGCGATCGGCCGGGACGGCATCGTCGTCGCCGTGTGCATGGCGGTGGCCTCCGGCAGCTTCATCATCGCCCTGAACCACACGTCGGTGGCCCGCGTCCTCTTCGTGCAGGCGGTGTCGCCGGTGGCCGCCGCCCTGCTCGCCTGGATCGCGCTCGGCGAGCAGGTCGCGCCCCGCGGGTGGATCGCGATGGGCGGGGCACTGGCAGGGGTGGGCGTGATGATGGGATCGCCCGGCGGGAGCGACGTGACCGGCGACGTGGCCTCGCTCGTCATGATGGCCGCGTTCGCCGTCGCGATCGTCGTGACCCGCCACCGGCGCGATGTCTCGATGCTGCCCGCGACGTGCCTCGCCCAGCTCCTGCTCGTGCTGACGATGGCGCCGATCTCGAGCCCCGGGCAGGTGGACGGCCGCGACCTCGTTCTGCTCGTCCTGATCGGAGCCGTGCAGATGGCGCTCGGCATGGGACTCTTCGCCGCCGGCGCGCGGCTCGTCCCGGCCGCCGAGGCGGCGCTGATCACCCTGCTCGAGGTCATCCTCGGCCCGATCTGGGTCTGGCTCGTGCTCTCGGAGCGGCCCGACACCGCCACCCTCGTCGGCGGCGCGATCATCATGTTGGCGGTCGTCATCCAGGTGAGCGGCGACCCCCGCGCCCAGGCCGAGGTGGAGGCCGAGATCGGCACGCCATGACTCGAGTGTGACCGGGCATCCAATCCGGTCCACGTCCCCAATCCTCCGAGGCCCCTCCTCTCGTACACCGGGAAAAAGAACGATGAGAGGAGCTCGTCATGAAGAACATCAAGCGGAGGGTTGGACTGTTCGCCCTCCTCACCGTCCCGATCCTGGTCGCCGCCGGCTGCGGCGGCGGGTCGGCATCGTCCCCGCCGGCCTCGGCCGCCTCAGCGTCAGCGGGCGGATCGATCACCGCGGCATCCTCATCCCTCGGCAAGATCCTGGTCGGCGGGAACGGGCTGACGCTCTACATGTTTGCGCGCGACCAGGGCGACAAGAGCATGTGCAGTGGCGCGTGCGCGAAGTTCTGGCCGCCTTACACCGGCAAGCCGAAGGTCGGCAACGGCCTCCAGGCCTCGCTCCTCGGCTCGACGGTACGGTCCGACGGCACGAAGCAGGTCACGTATGACGGTCACCCGCTGTACACCTACTCGGGCGACTCCGCACCGGGCGCCACCGGCGGCCAGGGCCTGAACACGTTCGGCGCGCTGTGGTGGGTCGTCGCGCCTGACGGCAAGGTCGTCATGACCTCGGCCCAGCAGTCGACCAGCAGCAGCGGCGGCTCGTACGGGTACTGAGGCTCAGCCGTCCGGTGACAGACCTGCGATCTCGCGCAGGAATGGGACGCCGTCGGCGTCGAGCGGCTCTCCGAGCTGCTCGGCGTACCGGCGGCCGTCCCACACTGCCGCCGCGATCGTGCCAGGGCAAAGCGCGTCGCCAACGGCGCGGACGGACGTGAGGCCGGCGCCCTCCCACTCGCCGGCCCGCGCGAGGAGGTCGGCGGCCACGCCGTCGTCGGGAAGCCGGGCCGTGACGAGGACGAGCGCGTCGGCGGCGTGCTCCTCGACCTCGGACGTGTAGACGCAGGACGTGCGGACGGTTCCGGAGCCGGCACCGTCGACCGCCCGGGACGGGACGATCTCGATCCCCGCCTCGAGCATGCGCTTCTGGATCCGCACCTGCTCGAGCGTGTTCACGGTCCACTCCGAGACCCGCGCGGCCGGTGTCACGAACGTCACCGCGTGGCCGTTCCGCGCGAGCGCCTCGGCGACGACGCCGCCCAGGTAGTAGTGGTCGTCGTCGTAGACGACCACCCGGCCGCCGTCGAGCTCGGTGCCCGCCATGACGTCGTCCGGCGTGAGGAGCTGGACGCCCTCGAGCTCGATCGGGCGCAGGTGCCAGCGGCCGACCCCGTCGGCCCGCCAGCGGCAGCCGGTCGCGACGGCGACGTGGTCGAAGCCGTACTCGAGCACCTCGTCGGCCGTCAGCCGGCTGTCGTAGGCGATCTCGACGTCGGGCAGCCGGTCGAGCTGGCCGCGCCGGTAGTCGAGCACCCTGATCCACTCCGCCAGGCCCGGCAGGCGTGCCTCGCGGGCGACCCGGCCGCCGAGGGCCTGGGTCGCCTCGGCCAGGACGACGCGGTGGCCGCGCTTGCCGAGCGCCATCGCCGCCTCGAGCCCAGCAGGCCCCGCGCCGACCACCAGCACGGACGCGTCGGATGTCTTGGGGCGCATCACCTCGGGGTGCCATCCGCGCCGCCACTCTTCTCCCATCGACGGGTTCTGGGTGCACCTGATCGGGGTGATCGTGCCGTCGCCCGACACGCAGATGTTGCACCCGATGCACTCGCGGATGTCCTCGAGCCGGCCCTCCTCGATCTTTCGCGGCAGGAACGGATCGGCGATTGACGGCCGTGCGGCGCCAATCATGTCGAGCACGCCGTCGCGCACCATCCGGACCATCGTGTCGGGCGACGTGAAGCGGCCCACGCCGACGACGGGCTTGGACGTGAGCGCCTTCAGGCCGCGGACGTACTCCTCGTGGACCGCCTCCGGCGCGAACCGCGACGTCGATGAGTCGTTCTCCCACTCGCCCACCACGAAGTCCCAAACGTCGGGCAGCTCGCCGACCAGGCCCAGCACGCCCTCGATGTCGGGCCGGTCGATCCCGTCGGCGCCGACCAGCTCGTCGACCGTGATGCGGCACGCGACCGCCGCGCGCCCGTCGACCTCGTCGAGCGTGTCCTCGAGCATCTCGCGCAGGAGCCGCGCGCGGTTCTCGAGGCTGCCGCCGTAGCCGTCGGTGCGGAGGTTGTACTTGCGCGAGAGGAACTGCCCGATCGTGTTGAGTCCGTGCGCCGCGTACACGTAGACGACGTCGAACCCGGCTTCGAGCGACCGCCGCACCGCCGCCCGGTGCCAGCGCCGCAGGGCCAGGATGTCGTCCGCGCCCATCCGCCGGACCTGCACGGGGTCGTACGTCCCCACCGGCAGGTGACCGACCGCCATCCCCGTCTCGCGCGTGTACATGTTCGCGCCGTGGATGCCGTTGTGGCAGGGCTCGATGCCGGCGAGCGACCCGTGCTCGTGGATCTTCTCGGTCATCCGCGCCAGGGCCGGGATGTCGGCGTCGTCCCAGAGGCGCCCCTCGATGTAGGGGCTCACCTCGGACGACGGATGGATCTCGACCTCCTCGGTGCAGACGACGGCCCAGCCGCCCTCGGCCTTCACGCCGCGCATGTGCGCATGGGCGGTGGGGTGGTGGTGGCCCATCCCGTTGCAGTGGGGCACCTGGAAGAAGCGGTTGCGGGCGGTGACCGGCCCGAGAGGCACGGGCTCGAAGAGGATGTCGTAGCGGGGATCGCGCATCGCCGGATATTCGCGGATCGCGGGGTGGCGATGTGCACTGTCGAAGATGGGGGCCGGTGTGGCGGCCGGCCACAGGATGCGGTAGGCCGTCGATCCCCCGGACGAGTGATGTTGTCGACTCGATCGAGGGCGATCACTCGGCTCGTGAGCGACAATCAGCGCGCCTTTTTCCGGATCGACGTCGTCGTGCCCGCCGTCGTTCGCCGGCTCGACGCCGGCGGCGAGCCCTGGGATGAGTACGGCGGCGAGACGATCGACCTCTCAGCCGGCGGCGTCCTGCTCGCCGGCAGCGAGCCCGCGCCGGAGGAGCACCTCGTGGAGGTCGTCCTCCGAAGCGGTGAGCCGGCCCTCGACGTCATCGCGCGCGGCCGGGTCGTCCGCTGCGACCGCGCCCCCGACGGAGCCTGGCTCTCGGCCATCCGGTTCGAGCGGATCCCGTCGACCACCGAGCGGGAGCTCGTCCGGTTCTGCTTCCAGAAGGAGGCCGAGACGGCCAAGCGGGTGAGCCACGTGCGGATCTCGGTCGCGATCCCGGTCGTGATCGAGAGCCTGGACGGCGAGCTGCACCGGGGATCCACGATCAACCTGTGCGCCGATGGGACCAAGGTCGCGGCGCCGTGCCCCGTGGCCGAGGGCGAGGACGTCGTGGTGCGCTTCGACGAGCGCTGGTTCGGCCGTGACCTCATGCTCGCGGCGACCGTGGGGCCGATCGACAAGCGCGGCGCCGATCTGGCGTTCGGCGAGGTCGCGCGTGCCGACCGCGCGGCGATCAACCGTCTCGTGATCGCCGAAGAGCGCAAGCAGCGCCGCATCTGCGCGTAACGTTCGCACGGCGCGTGAGACCATCCTGCGTCGAACATGCGAACGGGCGGAGGTGGCGGCATGTCATATGTGTCACGCGGGTTTCGAGGAAGGCGGCGCGATGCGCCGGATGATCGGGGGCGTGTCCCGCCCGGCCAGTACCTGACCGACGACTTCCCGGTGCTGTCGGCGGGCCCGACGCCGCGGACGCCGCTCGAGGAGTGGTCGTTCTCGATCACGGGCGAGGTCGACGAGCCGCGCAGCTACACCTGGGACGAATTCCGGGCGCTCCCCACCGAGACGATCACGCGCGACATCCACTGCGTGACCAAGTGGTCGAAGCTCGACACGGTGTGGGAGGGCGTGCCCGTGTCGGCGCTGCTGGAGGGGGTCGAAACGGCCGCGGAGCACGTCGTGGCGTTCTGCGACGGCGGCTACACGACGAACCTGCCGCTGGAGGACGTCGCCGACGGGAACGCCTGGATCGTCCACACCTACGAGGGCGAGCCGCTCGACCCCGAGCACGGCGGCCCGGCGCGGCTCCTCGTCCCGCACCTCTACTTCTGGAAGAGCGCGAAATGGGTGCGCGGCCTCGCGCTCCGAACCGAGGACGAGCCCGGCTTCTGGGAGAACTACGGCTACCACAACTACGGCGACCCGTGGAAAGAACAGCGGTACTGGGGCGACTGACCTGGCGCCTCGCCGAGGTCGCCGACATCGTCACCGAGACCGCTCGGGCGGCGACGCTCGTCCTCGACGTCGACGGGTGGCCCGGCCACCGCGCGGGCCAGCACGTCGACGTGCGCCTCACCGCCGAGGACGGCTACCAGGCACAGCGCAGCTACTCGATCGCTTCGGCGCCAGAGGATGACAACCT
>JBOHBE010000327.1:0-1958 GCA_050698235.1 Gaiellales bacterium | reverse complement strand
GGGCCGGGCTGCTCGCGGCGGACGGGATCGGGATGCTGAGCCCCGAGCCGACGGGCGGCATCGCGTGGAACGGCTGCCGGGGTGCGATCTCGCTGCGAGTGACCGTGAGGGGCAGGGGCGCGCACGTGGGACTGAGCCACACCGCCGTCAACGCCTTCACGCACATGCTCGACGTGGCGTCGGCGCTGCGTGATCTGGCCGCCGAGGTCGGCGAGCGCCGGACGGCGTACGTCATCGAGCCGGACGCCGCCCGCAGCTCCATCCTCCTGCTCGGGGGCCAGGCGGAGTCGGGCGCGAACTTCAACGTCGTGCCCGGCCGGTGCACGTTCACCGTCGACCGCCGCATCAACCCCGAGGAGGATCTCGACGAGGAGCGCGACCGGCTCCTCGCCCTGCTCGACCGGCTCCGCGCCGACGGGCACGACATCGAGGTCGAGATCTTCCAGGAGGAGCCCGCGGCGGGCGTGCCGGCCGACACGGACCTGGGCCGGGCGCTCGCGGCCGCAGTGCGAGAGGTCGAGGAGCGAGACCTGCGCTTCGAGCTGTGCCCGGGCCTGCTCGAGATCCGCTTCTACGCGGCGCTCGAGGTGCCCGCGTACTGCTACGGACCGGGCCTGCTCGAGGTGTCGCACGGGCCCGACGAGCACGTCGCCGTCGACGCGCTCGAGCGGTGCGCCGAGGTGTACGCGCTGACCGCGCTCGACGTCCTCGGCGCCTGAGCCGCGCTAGAGCGGCAGGTACTCGACCAGCGTCCCCGCAGGCACCTCGCCCGTGCCCGCGCCGATCAGCGCGACCGCGTCGGCTCCCGATGCGTGGACGATCAGGTGCGAGTCCTGCGCGCCGGCCTGGTCGAGCTCCATCCCGTCGGCCCCCGGGAGCAGGCGGCAGCGGACAGCGTGGTCGCGTGTCGCCAGGCGCGTGATCGGCTGGGCCAGGCGGGCGACGGGGCGCGGCTCCTCGGGGGCCCCCTGGAGCGCCCGGAGCGCCGGCCGTACGAAGAGCTCGAAGCACACCAGGCTCGAGACCGGGTTCCCCGGGACGCCGAACACCAGCGCGCCGGTCGGGGCGACGCCGAACCAGAGCGGCTTCCCCGGCTTGTGGGCCACCCGCCAGAAGACCTCGCGGACGCCGAGCGCGTCGAGCGCGCCCTTCACGTGGTCGTGCGGTCCGACCGAGACCCCGCCTGACGACACGACGACGTCGGCCGACAGCGCCGCCGAGAACGCCGCCTCGGTCGCAGGCCGGTCGTCGGCGACGATCGCCGCGGCGACGACCTCGGCGCCCGCCCGCGCGGACTGGGCCACGATCGACGTCAGGTTCGACTCGTAGATCTGGCCGGGCCCGAGCGGATTCCCGGCTCGCACCAGCTCGCTGCCGGTCGCGATCGCGGCCACGCGCGGCCTGCGCGACACACGCACCCGAGCGGCGCCGACCGCCGCCACCGCCGCCAGCAGCGCCGGTGTGAGCACCCTCCCGGCCTGCGCCACGACGCGACCCGATTCGACATCGCCCCCCGCGAGCCGAATGTGGGCGCCGTCCGCGGGACGGCCCGCTCGCAGCGCACCGTCGATCTCCTCGGCGTCCTCGACCGGGACGACCGCGTCGGCCCCGGGAGGCATGGGAGCCCCGGTGGCGATGCCCGCGGCCGCGCCGACCGGCAGCGGCTGCGGCGGATCGCCGGCGGCGAGCCGGAATGCGATCGGCACGGGGCCGTCGCCGAGCTCGGCCGCCCGCACCGCATAGCCGTCCATCGCCGAGGTCGAGAACGGCGGCAGGCTGACGGCCGCCGCGTCATCGGCCGTGAGCACGCGGCCGGCGAGGGCCGGCGACACGTCGACCTCCTCGTCCTCCAGGCGCGTGACGTGCTCGAGGATCCGCGCGATCGCCTCGTCGGGCCGGATCACGGCGTCACCGGGTCGTGGTCGGCGGGCCGCCGGTGGTGGTGCCGCCGCCCGAGC
>JBOHBE010000326.1:0-4791 GCA_050698235.1 Gaiellales bacterium | reverse complement strand
GCTAGAGGAGCTCGGTGCCGAGGTGGGGGAGTGCTCCCTACCGCTCTCCGTCGAGTACGGGATGGCCTGCTACTACCTGATCGCCCCGGCAGAGGCGTCCTCCAACCTTGCGCGCTACGACGGCGTCCGCTACGGCATGCGCCTGGCCGAGCCGGGCGACACCGTGGGAGACATGTACGGGCGCACTCGCGCGGCCGGCTTCGGCGCCGAGGTGAAGCGCCGGATCATGCTCGGCACCTACGCGCTCTCGGCCGGGTACTACGACGCGTACTACGGGATGGCGCAGAAGGTGCGAACCCGCATCCGCGAGGACTTCGACACGGCGTTCGGCGACTGCGACCTGATCGCGATGCCGACGTCGCCGACGGTCGCATTTCGCATCGGCGAGCGGGTCGACGACCCGTGGGCGATGTACGCGTCCGACGTCCTGACGGTGCCGGTCAACCTGGCGGGCCTGCCGGGCATCTCGCTCCCGTGCGGGCTGTCCGAGGGCCTGCCGGTGGGGTTCCAGCTGGTCGGCCCGGCGTTCTCCGAGAATCGGATCCTGGCCGGTGCCCATGCGCTCGAGCAGGCGCTCGGCTTCGATCCGCGCCCGCCCGCGGCGGCGGAGGCGCGGGTATGAGCCAGAACGACCGCTGGGAGCCGGTGATCGGCCTCGAGATCCACGTCCAGCTCAACACCGACTCGAAGATGTTCTGCCGGTGCGAGAACCGTTTCGGAGACGAGCCCAACACGCGCACCTGCCCGGTCTGTCTGGGCCATCCCGGAGCGCTTCCCACGATCAATGCCGGGGCGGTCGAGAAGGCGATCCAGATTGGGCTCGCGCTGGACTGCGGCGTCGCCGGCCGCTGCCAGTTTCACCGCAAGAACTACTTCTATCCCGACAGCCCGAAGGCGTACCAGATCAGCCAGTACGACCAGCCGATCTGCGCGCACGGCCACCTTGACGTCGACGGCGACCGGATCGGGATCACGCGGGCCCACCTCGAGGAGGACGCCGCCAAGCTCGTCCATGCCGGAGGGGCCGGCGGCCGCATCGCGGGCGCGGAGTCGTCGGTGGTCGACTTCAACCGCTGCGGCACGCCGCTCGTCGAGATCGTGACCGAGCCCGACATCCGCTCGCCCGAGCAGGCGCTGGCGTTCCTCGGGCTGCTCAAGAACACGCTCCAGACGATCGGCGTCTCGGACTGCGACATGGAGAAAGGGTCGCTGCGGTGCGACGCCAACGTCTCGGTGCGTCCGCGCGGGGAGTCGGCGCTCGGGACCAAGACCGAGCTCAAGAACATGAACTCGTTCAAGTTCCTGGGCGAGGGGATGGCGGCCGAGATCGAGCGCCAGATCGGCCTTCTCGAGGCGGGTGAGCCCGTGCTCCAGGAGACGTTGCACTACGACCCGGCCGGGCGCGAGCTGCATGCCCGCCGGTCGAAGGAGGAGGCCGACGACTACCGGTACTTCCCGGAGCCGGATCTGGTGCCGCTCGAGCCGTCGGCCGACGATGTCGAGCGCCTCCGTGCCGGACTGCCCGAGCTCCCCGGCGCCCGCATCGCACGGTTCCGCGACGAGCTCGGCGTCGCGGCGCACGATGCGGTCGACCTGAATGCGACGTCCGTGATCGCGGGATACTTCGAGGACGTCGTTGCAGCGGGCGCTGATCCGAAGGCGGCCTCCGACTGGGTGCGAAACCAGCCCGGAGCGGTCGAGAGTGTGCCGCCGGCCCGGCTCGCCGAGCTGATCGGCCTCATCGGCGCGGGCACGATCACGGCCACGATCGCAAAGCAGGTCTACGCGCTGCTCGAGGCCGAGCCCGGCGCGTCGCCGGCCGAGCTCGTCGAGCGCGACGGCCTGGCGACGGTGGGTGACTCGTCCGAGCTCGATGCGCTCGTGGCGCAGGTGATCGACGCGAACCCGGCGCTCGTCGAGCAGTTCCGCGGCGGCAAGGACGGCGTGATCAACGCGCTGGTCGGCCAGGTGATGAAGGAGACCCGCGGCCGGGCAGACGCCCGCCAGGTGCAGGAGCTCCTCCGCTCGCGGCTGTAAGCGGGGACAGTCCCTGAACTTCCGGGGACACGAATTCGCCGTCCATCCGTCACATGTGCCGCGCGCGGGCCTCCGCCAGGCGTCACGCGGGTGCCGCATGATTGTCACGCGAAAGGTTCAGGGACTGTCCCCGGTACGACGCGCCCGAGGCCGGGAGTACGATTCGCGCCGGTGTCAAGCAAGCGCTACCTGATCACCCCGGGTCCGACGCCGATCCCGCCGGAGGTGGCAGCCGCGGCGGCCGCCCCGATGCAGCACCATCGAAGCCCCGAGTTCCGGGCGCTCCTGCTCGAGACGCTCGCGCTGCTCCAGCGGGTCTTCGCGACCGAGAACGACGTGCTGCTCTTCACCGGTTCGGGCACCGCGGCCATGGAATCGGCGGTGGCCAACCTGCTCTCGGCCGGCGACCGCGTCGTTGTTGCCTCGGCCGGCAACTTCGGCGAGCGGTGGACGAAGCTGATCCGTTCATACGGCATCGAGCCTGCCCTGGTCGAGCAGCCGTGGGGCGAGAGCCTCGACCCGGGCCGGATCGCGGCCGCAGCGGCGGAGCCCGGGACGGCGGCAGTCTTCGTCACCCACTCCGAGACGTCGACCGGAGTCGTGCACGACATCGAGGCCATCGCCGCCGCCGTCGCGCCGACGGGCGCGGTGCTCGTCGTCGACGCCGTGTCGAGCCTGGGAGGCGTCGAGCTTGCCACCGATGCCTGGGGAGTCGACGTGGTCGTCTCCGGGTCGCAGAAGGCGCTCATGTGTCCGCCCGGCCTGGCCTTCGCTTCCGTCTCCAAACGCGCCTGGGAGCGGGCCGAGCACGCCCGTCTGCCGCGCTACTACCTCGACTGGAAGCGCTCCGCCGACTCGCAGGTCAGGGGCGACACCGCCTTCACCCCCGCCGTGAGCATCGTCGTCGCGCTCCGCACCGCGCTCGACATCATCCTCGAGCGCGGCCCGGCCGCCGTCTGGGAGCACAACCGCCGGCTCGCGCGCGGGGCCCGCGCGGGGGTGAAGGGCCTGGGCCTTGGCCTCTTCTCGCCCGACGACGACTCGGCGGCGATGGTCACCGCCCTGCTGATGCCGGACGGCATCGACGGGCAGGAGTGCTACACCGTCCTTCGCGACCGCCACGGAATCGTCCTCGCCGGCGGGCACGGGCCGCTGCGCGGCAAGATCATGCGGATCGGCCACATGGGCTACATGAACGAGTTCGACATCGTGACAGCGCTCGCCGGCCTCGAGATGGCGCTCGTCGAGCTCGGCCACACGCCGCCGGTTCCGGGCGGCGGCGTCGCCGGTGCCACCGCGCTCTTCGCAGCGGAGCCGGTGCCGGCCGATGGATAGCGTCCTCGTCACCGAGGAGATCGCCGACGCGGGCGTCGACCTGCTTCGGGAGCGGTTCACGGTCGACGTCCAGCTCGGCCTCCCGGCGGACGAGCTGGCGGCTCGGATCGGCGCGTACGACGGGCTGATCGTGCGCAGCGCGACACGCGTCACGGCCGACCTGATCGACAAGGGCCGGCAGCTGCGGGTGATCGGCCGGGCCGGAACGGGCGTCGACAACGTCGACGTCGCCGCCGCCACGCGGCGCGGGATCATCGTCGCGAACGCACCCGGCTCGAACATGGTGGCGGCCGCCGAGCACGCGATCGGCCTCCTGGTCGCCCTGGCCCGCAACATCCCGCAGGCGCACGCGGCCCTCGTGCAAGGCCGGTGGGAGCGCCGCCGCTACGCCGGCGTCGAGCTCGCCGACAAGACGCTCGCCGTGATCGGCTTCGGACGCATCGGCCAGCTCGTCGCAGCCCGGGCGCGGGCGCTTGGGATGCGGGTCATCGTCCACGACCCGTTCGTGTCGGCGGAGCGCTGCCGCGAGCTCCAGGTGACCTCAGGCTCGCTCGAGAACGTGCTGCTCCAGGCCGACTTCGTGACGCTCCACGCCCCGCTGACCGACGACACCCGGAACCTGATCAACGCCGAGCGCCTGCGCCTGATGAAGAAGGGCGCGCGGATCGTGAACGCTGCCCGCGGGGATCTGGTCGATCTGGACGCGCTCGTCGACGCGCTCGAGTCGGGGCACGTCGCCGGGGCGGCGCTCGACGTCTTCCCCGAGGAGCCGTACACGTCGGGACGGATCCTCGAGCTCGAGAACGTCGTGGTGACGCCGCACCTCGGGGCGTCGACCCACGAGGCACAGGACAGGGCGGGCGTGATCGTCGCCGAGCAGGTCGCCGCGGCGCTCATGGGCGACTTCGTCTCGAACGCGGTCAACATCCCGCACGTCGGGGCGGAGGAGATGGAGGTGCTGGGGCCGTACCTTCCGCTCGCGAGCCGGCTCGGGGAGCTCGTCGCGGGCCTGTCGGGCGGCGGGTTCGACCGCGTCGACGTCACGTGCGAGGGCGCGCTTGCCGAGCACGACACCCGGCTCGTGACCCAGGCCGTGCTGTCGGGCGTGTTCGGCGCGCTCTCGGACGAGCCGGTGAACCTCGTGAACGCCCGCGCGGTGGCCGAGGGGCGCGGGATCGAGGTGGGGGAGGAGCGCACGCGAACTCCGGGCGACTACACCAACCTCGTCCGCGTGGCATGCGGCGAGATGTCGGTGGCGGGCACCACGATCGGGCGCGAGCAGCGGCCATGGCTCGTCGAGGTCGACGGCTACCGCGTCGAGATCGAGCTCGCCCCGGCACATCTCCTGGTGATGATGAACGACGACAGCCCCGGGATGATCGGCCAGGTCGGGATGCTGTTCGGCGCCGAGGGCGTCAA
>JBOHBE010000325.1:0-20625 GCA_050698235.1 Gaiellales bacterium | reverse complement strand
CATCTGCTGGGTGCGCACCGCGAGCGTCTGGGCGTGCTGGGTCGGGATCGCGATAGCCTCATCGAAGCACGACAGCGCCATCGACTGCACGCCGCCGAGGGCTGCTGCGAGAGCCTGCACCGCCGCCCGGACGATGTTGTTCTCTGGCTGCTGGAGCGTCAGGGTCGAGCCGGCGGTCTGCGTGTGGGTGCGCAGCATCATCGAGCGCGGATCGGAGGCGCCGAAGCGGTCGCGCATGACGTGCGCCCAGAGCCGCCGCAGCGCCCTGTACTTCGCGATCTCCTCGAAGAAGTCCATGTGGGTATTGAAGATCCACGAGAGCCGCGGCGCGAACTCGTCGACCCCCACCCCGCGGTCGACGACGGCGCCGACGTAGGCGACCGCATTTGCGAGGGCGAAGCCCATCTCCTGCGCCGCTGTGCAGCCCGCCTCGCGCATGTGGTACCCGGAGAGCGAGATCGCGTTGAACCTCGGCGCGGCGGTCACGGTCCATGCGATCAGGTCGGCAGCGAGCCGGAGCGACGGCCGGGGCGGGTAGATGTAGGTGCCGCGGCTCACGTACTCCTTGAGGACGTCGTTCTGGGCCGTGCCCTGGATCCGCGCGGGGTCGCGCCCCTGCCGCCGGCACGCGACGTGGTACATCGCGACCAGCACCGCCGCCGGCGCGTTGATCGTCATCGAGGTCGAGACCTCGTCGAGCGGAATGCCGTCGAACATGGTCTCCATGTCGCGGATCGAGTCGATCGCGACCCCGACCCGGCCGACCTCGCCCTCGGCCCGCGGGTCGTCGGAGTCGAGGCCCATCTGCGTCGGGAGGTCGAACGCCGTCGAGAGGCCGGGCTGGCCCTGGTCGATCAGGAACCGGAAGCGGCGGTTGGTCTCGGCGGCGGTCCCGAAGCCGGCGTACTGGCGGATCGACCACGGCCGGCCGGCGTACATATCGCGATGGATGCCTCGGGTGAAGGGGAACGATCCCGGGTCGCCCAGGTCGCGCTCGTAGTCGAGCGGCGCGTCGTCGGGGCCTGCGAACGGCCTCTCATCCATCGCGGCGCCCCTCGCCCTCGCGCTCGGCTCCGACGAGCACGACCATCTTCCCGACGTGCTGGTTCTCCTTCATCATCTGATGCGGGGTGGGGCACTCCGACCAGGGGAAGACGCGCGAGAGCACCGGCTCGATCTTGCTCTCGGCGATCAGCTGGTTGGCCCGCTGGCACTCGTACGCGTTCGCGAAGTGGCTCCCGAGGATCGTCTTCTGGCGCATCCACAGGTAGCGGACGTCGAAGTCGAGCTGGAATCCCGACGTCGCCCCGCAGATCACGATCGTCCCGAACGTCTTGCACACGAACACCGAGGTGAAGAACGTCGCCGCACCGACGTGCTCGAAGACGATGTCGGCGTCGGCGCCGCCGGTCGCCTCGCGGATCGCCTTGCCGAACCGCTTGATCTCGTCGAAGTTGCGCTCGCCGGTGTCGGGGTCGTGCTGGGCGAAGTCGCGCCGGTCGAGCACCGCCGCCGCTCCCAGCTCCATGACGAGCTGGCGCTTGTCGTCCGACGACACGACCGCGATCGCGTTGGCCCCGTAGAGGCGGCAGAGCTGGACCGCGAACGTGCCCAGGCCGCCGCCCCCGCCCCAGACCAGCACGTTGTCGCCGGCGCGGACGCCGGCCCTGTCGACGAGCATCCGGTAGGCGGTGAAGTAGGTGAGGCCGTACGACGCCGCCTCCTCCCAGGTGAGCCGCGCCGGCTTCACCAGGAGCTGCTGGGACTGGACGAGGCAGTACTCGGCGAAGCTGCCCCAGTTCGTTTCGTAGGCCCAGATCTTCTGCCGCGAGCACGCCATCGGGTCGAGGCCGTTGCACTCAGCGCACTCGCCGCAGCTCTGGTTGCAGTGGATCACGACCTCGTCGCCGGGCTTCCAGCGCGTGACGCCCGGCCCGACGCTCTCGACGATCCCGGACGCGTCGGAGCCCGCGATGTGAAAGTCGTAGCCCGTGTACCGGAAGATCGAGACCGGGAGGCCGAGCGAGGCCCAGACGCCGTTGTAGTTCACGCCTGCGGCCATGACCCGCACCAGCACCTCGCCCGGGCCGGGATCGGGCACGTCGATCTGCTCGAGCTGCATCGCGTCTACCGGGTCGCCGAGGCGCTCCGGCCGGATCACCCAGGCCTCCATCGTCCGGTCCCCCATTGATCGAGTCTACCGGCCTATGCCTGGGCCCGGATACGGCGCAGAGCGCGCCGCCGGGCCTTGGCGCCCTCGACCGCGAGCTGCCCGCACGCGGCCTCGATGTCGCTCCCGTGGGAGCGCCGGTAGCTCGCCCCGACCCCGAGCTCTCGCAGGATCTCGGCGAATGCGGCCACCCGGGTCTGGGGCGAGGCGGAGTACTCGGAGGCGGTGGGGTTGTAGGCGATCAGGTTGACGTGGAACGCGGGCCCCGGGCCGAGCAGCCGGCCAAGGGTGCGGGCCTCGCGATCGGAGTCGTTCACGCCGTCCAGGAGCAAGTACTCGACGAAGATCCTGCGGCCCGTGCGCTCGCGGTAGTCGCGGCACGCCGCCATCAGCCGCTCGATCGGGTAACGGCGGGTGACAGGCATGAGCTCGCTGCGGAGCTCATCGGTCGGCGCATGCAGCGAGAGCGCGAGCCGGAGCGGCAGCGGCTCTTCCGCGAGCCGTTCGATCCCGGGCACCCAGCCCGCGGTCGAGATCGCGATGTGGCGGGCGCCGAGATTGAACCCGTCGGGGTCGTGCATCGTCCGGCAGGCGTCGAGCACGGCGTCGTAGTTCAGGAAGGGCTCCCCCATCCCCATCATCACGACGTTCCCCATCGTCGCGTCCCGCTCTCGCAGGATCCGCGCCAGCGCCAGCAGCTGCTCGACGATCTCGCCAGATCGCAGGCTGCGTCCGAGGCCCATCTCGCCGGTCGCGCAGAAGGTGCACGCGAGCGGGCAGCCGGACTGAGACGACAGGCACGCCGTGCGCCGGCCCCGGTGGCGCATCGCGACCGCTTCGACCGGGAAGCCATCGCGGGTGAGCATCCGCAGCTTGATCGTCCCGTCGCCCGACTCGCGGAGGTCGGCGAGCTCGAGCTCCTCCAGCGGCTCGGCCTCGGCCAGCCGCTTGCGCAGCGAAAGCGGCAGGACGGTCATGCCGTCGTAGTCGGCCGCCAGCGAGCGCGTTGCCGCCTGATACACCTGGCGAAAACGGTACGCAGGCTCGCCCCATTCGGCCAGAATCGCTTCGACGCGTGTGAAATCCACCGGTGGTAGTGTGACTTGAAACCGGCGATCTCGAGGGAGGTGGGCCAGATGCCCACGAAGATGAAGACCGACAAGATGGCCGAGACGCTCACTCCGATCGTCACGCGTGTGGCGAACGACGAGGAGCTACGGGCACACGCGAAGACGGCGCTCGACTCGGCCAAGACCATCTACGCCAAGATCCAGGCTGACGGACCGCGCAAGGCCGCGACGTCGCGCGCCGTGAACGACGAGTTCATGCGGGCGGCAGGCGAGCTCAAGATCGCCGCTGCCAGGCTGTCCGAGAAGCCGGCCAAGAAGAGCCGCAAGTTCGGCCGCCTCCTGATAGGCGGCGCGATTGCGGTCGCCGCGGCGATCGGGATCAAGAAGGTGCTCTCCTCCGACGAGGACGAGTTCGACTACGAGCCCTGAGATGGGCGATGTGAGTCGGGAGGCGGCCGAGGTCGCCATCGACGTCCTGCTCCAGGAGCGGCGCGAGTTCCCGCCACCGCGGGAATTCGTCTCCCAGGCAGTCGTCTCCGATCCCGGCGTCTACGAGCGTGCCGAGGCTGACCTCGACGCGTTCTGGCTCGACCAGACCCGTTCGCTGCTCGACTGGCACCGCGAGCCGACGGCGGGGCTCGACTGGGACCCGCCGCACTGCACATGGTTCGCGGACGGCGTCCTGAACGTCAGCCACAACTGCCTCGACCGGCACGTCGCCGCCGGCCGGGGCTCGAAGGTCGCCTATCACTTCGTCCCCGAACCGGTCGGGGAGGAGGAGCGGGCGATCACGTATTCCGAGCTCTTGGCCGGCGTCTGCCGGATGGCCAACGCCCTGCGGGGGCTGGGGATCGGCAAGGGCGACGTGGTCGGGATCTACATGGGGATGGTGCCCGAGCTGCCCATCGCGATGCTGGCGTGCGCGCGGATCGGCGCGCCCCACGTCGTCGTCTTCGGCGGCTTCTCGGCCGAGTCGCTCGGCGAGCGGCTCGAGTCGACGGGCGCCAGGGCGCTCATCACCCAGGACGAGGCGTGGCGGAAGGGGGCCGGCGTCGCGCTCAAGACGACCGCCGACGAGGCGGCCAAGCTGGCGCCGTCGATCGAGAGCATGGTCGTGCTGAGGCGCACGGGCGCCGACGTGCCGATGCAGGCCGGCCGCGACCACTGGTGGCACGAGCTCGTGCCCGGCCAGCTCGAAACGTGCGAGCCCGAGCTGGTCGACGCGGAGCACGTACTCTACGCCCTGCACACGTCCGGGACGACGGCCAAGCCAAAGGCGGCCGTGCACACGTCGGGCGGGTACCTCACCTACGTCGCCCTGACCCACAGGTGGATCTTCGACATCCACGACGACGACGTCTGGTGGTGCGCCGCCGACATCGGCTGGGTGACGGGCCACAGCTACATCGTCTACGGGCCGCTGGCGAACGGGGCAACCGGCGTGCTGTACGAGGGCGACCCGATGTTCCCGGGCCCCGAGCGCCACTGGGAGATCATCGCGAAGCACCGCGTGACGCAGTACTACACGGCGCCGACCCTGATCCGCGCGTTCATCAAGTCCGGCCCCGAGATCCCGGCGCGGCACGACCTGAGCTCGCTCCGGCTGCTCGGTACGGTCGGCGAGCCCATCAACCCCGAGGCGTGGGTCTGGTACTGGAAGTTCATCGGCGGCGGGCGCTGCCCGATCGTCGACACGTGGTGGCAGACCGAGACCGGTGGCATCCTCATCACGCCGCTCCCGGCGCTCGTCACGCAGAAGCCCGGGTCGGCGACGCGGCCGTTCCCCGGCATCGCGGCATCGGTCGTCGACGACCATGGCAACCCCGTCGAGAAGGGCAAGGGCGGCTATCTGGTCATCACGCGGCCGTGGCCTGGCATGTTCCGTACGCTGTATCGCGACGACGAGCGCTACGTCTCGAACTACTTCTCGCGGTTCGACGTGCGGACATACTTCCCCGGCGACGGAGCCCGCCAGGACGACGACGGCGACTTCTGGCTGCTGGGCCGAGTCGACGACGTGATGAACGTCTCCGGGCACCGGCTCTCAACGATCGAGCTGGAGTCGACCCTCGTCGAGCACCCCGCCGTGGCCGAGGCGGCCGCGACGGCGGCCCCCGACTCGTTCACGGGACAGACGCCGCTCTGCTTCGTCCTCCTGCGCGCCGGCTACGAGCCGTCCGACGAGCTGGCCGCCGAGCTGCGTGAGTGGATCGGGCAGAAGATCGGCAAGATCGCCCGCCCGAAGGCCGTCATCATCGCCGAGGACCTGCCCAAGACAAGGTCGGGCAAGATCATGCGGCGCCTGCTCAAGGACATCGCCGAGGGCCACGCCCTGGGCGACACGACGACGCTCCGCGATCCGGCCGTCGTGGACGACCTGAAGCGCCGCGCCGACGAGATCCTCGCGACAAGCCGCTGACCGCGGCCGAGAGCTCAGGCGACGTGAAACATTGGCGTCAGGCACCGGTGTTTCACGCCCGAGCCGCCTGAAACATTGGTACCAGGTACAGGTGTTTCAGCCGGGCGGGGGTGAACCGTTGGCATCAGGCACCGGTGTTTCACCGGCCGGTGGGCGAAGGACGCGCAGCGCGAGCTGGACGGCGACCAGCACGAGCAGCAGCGCGAACACCAGCCGCAGCGTGTCGTTTGCGAGCGACGTCGCCACGATCTCGCCGACCTTGGTCATCGGGACTGACGCCACGCCGATGATGAGGGCGTCGTGCCAGTTGACCGAGCCGTAGCGCGTCTGGCGCCAGGCGCCGACGGCGATCACCGGCACCATCGCGGCCAGCGACGTCGCCACGGCGACGTGCGCCGAATGGCCGAGGAAGATCAGCGTCGGGACGAAGATGATCCCGCCGCCCACCCCGAAGAGGGCCGACAACGTGCCGGCGAGGACTCCCAGAGCGACTGCGATCAGCTCGTGCGTCACAGCGCCAGCTTCATGGCCGCGAGGATCAGGAGGCACGAGAACGCCAAGGTGACGTGGCGGGTGGTGATGCGCTGGTGGAGCCACGCGCCGAGCACCGCTCCCCCGACGGCGGGCAGTCCGATGAGCGCGGCGTCCCGCCAGGCAACGTTTCCGGCCTGGGCGTGTGACGCGGCTGCGGCGATCGCCGTCAGCAGGATCGCGGCCAGCGACGTCGCCATCGCCGGCTTCGGCTGGTAGGCGACGCCGGCCACGAGCAGCGGGACGATCAGGATCCCGCCACCGACGCCCAGCACTCCCGAGAGGAACCCGGCCGCCAGTCCGATGCCCACGAGGGCCAGGGTCCGCTCTGACACAGCCGGTAGTGTACGAGCCCGTGGATCGGAGCCTGGCGCGCCTGGTTGCACCTCTCAGAGCCGATCCTCGCCACAGCGGGGTGGTCTGTGACATCGACGGCACGCTCGCTCCCATCGCGGCCACGCCCGACGAGGCCCAGGTGATCCCGGATGCGCTCCGCGCGCTCGACCGGCTGACGCAGACCTACGCCCTCGTGGCCTGCGTCACGGGCCGCCCGGCGGCGCAGGCCCGGCGGATGGTGCCCGTCGACGCCGTCGCCATCTCTGGCAACCACGGCCTCGAGGTGTGGCGCGACGGGGCCGTCCACCTCGCCCCGCAGGCGGTGAAGTACGTGCAGCCGATCGCCGACGCGCTCCAGCTCGTCCGAAACGACGGCCTCCTGCCCGAGCTCGGCTGCCAGATCGAGGACAAGGGCATCACGTTCACCGTCCACTACCGCGGGTCGCCGCGGGCCGACCACGCCCATCGCTATCTCGAGACCCAGATCGTCCCCCAGCTCGAGCGGGCCGGGCTCGCGTCGACCTTCGGGAGGATGGTGCTCGAGGTTCGCCCGCCCATCGCCGTCGACAAGGGCGCCGCGGTGAAGCGGCTGCGCGGACGGCGGCACATCACCGAGATCCTCTTCGTCGGCGACGACTCGAGCGACGTCGACGCCTTCCGCGAGGCGACCGTCCGGGTCGCCGTGCGATCGCCCGAGGCACCGCGCGCCCTGCTGGCCGCAGCCGACGCCGTCGTCGAAGGGCCGCCCGACGTGATCGAGCTCCTCGAGCACCTCGCCGACACCGGCTGACGCCCACCCCATTGCGGCGGCGGGGGGCGGCCCGTACGCTCGAAAGGTGAACGCGCCCGACACCATCGCCGTCGATGTCCATCCGGCCGAGCTGGCCGAGATCGAGCCGCAGGTCGTCGACGTGTACGCGGCGCTCCGCACGCAGTTCTACTGGGCCGACCGGGTGATCGTGAACCCCGCCGCCGTCGAGCCGGAGGTGCTCGAGGGCGAGGTCGTCGGTCCGATCGACTGTTAACCGGATCGACACCAGATGTCCCCCGTTTCTTCGCCCTGACGGAACATCCGCGGCCCTAGCGTCACCGGTGACAGGAGGCACCCTTCACCGGAGGACTGAAGATGAGACGCGGAGCAGCTGTGCTCGCCGTCTGCGCATTGGGGGCCGTAGCGGCCCCGGCGGCGGCATCGATCCCCCCACCGGGCGTCCCGAACGCCAACCATCGGGCCGGGCATCCGGCCAACAAGGTCGCGCCCGGCTTCACGCTCGTGAAGATCGCCCAGGGCTCGAACCCGCTCGAGAACCCGTCCGGACTGCTGACGAAGTTCGGCTTTCTGAACGACGGCTCGACGCAGCCCGTCGAGGCGACAAAGACGGAGCCCGACCAGAACACCTACCTGGTCTTCAAGCACGGGCTTCCCGGCCCAGCTCACGGGTTCGACTACGGCACGCACTTCCTCTTCCAGGCCCATGAGGGCGGCCCGTACCTCGGCGCCGTCACACGGATCAACCTCGACGTCGCCGACCCCGCGCACCGCATCACGCTCTTGACGCCGGTCGGGAGCGACGGCCTGACCCACCTGAACGACCTCGACGGCACCACGTGGGACCCGTTCACGCACACGCTCCTTGCAACGCAGGAGGACGGACCCGACGGCGGCGCCATCGAGCTGACGATGGGCTGGCCGCCGAAGCGGACATCGCTCGACGGCATCCTCGGGAAGGGCAGCTACGAGGGCATCCATCCCGACGACCACGGCAACCTGGTCATCGCCGAGGACGAGGGCGGCACCGAGGTGAGCGTCGACCCGTCCGATCCGTCGGCGCCCGAGGTCGCCAAGCAGCCCAACTCGTTCATGTACCGGTTCGTGCCCAAGGATCGCTCCAACCTCGAGAAGGGCGGGAAGCTCCAGGCCCTCCAGGTCACGATCCACGGCCACGCCGTCCGGTTCCATGCCGGAAACCCGTCTGGGGACGTGTTCTCGCAGGACCGGCTGCGCCTCCACACGCTGGGGACATCGTGGCCCGCGCACTGGATCACGATCCACAACACGGCCACCGACGGCACCGCGGCGTTCGACTCCAACGCGCTCGCCAAGGCGGCCGGCGCGACGCCGTTCGAGCGGCCCGAGAACTTCCAGTTCCGGCCCGGCTCGAGCTTCAAGACGTTCGTGTTCGCCGCAACGGGCGATACGAACGCCGACTCCGGGGACGTGCCGGCGCTCGCCAAGCGCGGCGCCTGGGGCACCCTGTTCACCGTCAACATCGCGAACGGGACAAGCGGCCACATCTCGATCCTGGCCCTGGGCGACGCGGAGCACTCGTCGTTCGACAACGTCGCGTTCGCCGACCGAAACACGCTGCTCGCCGGCGAGGATCGCGGCGACGGCCTGCACGCCCAGCTCAACCGGCTCGACTCGATCTGGGCCTACGACATGACCGACCCGGCCAACCCGGCGCGGTTCCTGGCCCTCGGACGAGATACCGAGTCCGAGGCCGACGCGGCCCTGCTCGACGCCGGCACGACCGGCTACCAGAACGAAGGCGACAACGAGGTGACCGGCGTCCACGTGTCGTCGGGATCGCAATTCGTTGCCGGGATGCAGGGACGCTCAGGCGCCCTGGCGAACCCGCGCTGGTTCTTCACCCAGCAGCACGGCAAGAACAACGTCTGGGAGATCCTGGCCGAGTCGTAGAAACGCGTGACGTTATGGCCCGAGCTCAGCCTTGAGCTCGGGCCATTCGCGCGTGTTCATGATGTCGGCGGCGGTCGCCCAGCCGCGACGGGCGGTGGCGACGCCGAAGCGCAGATAGTCGAGCGCCGCCACCGAGTGGGCGTCGGTGTTGACGACGAGCCGCGCCCCGGCCTCAACCGCAAGCCGGACATGGGTGTCGCGCAGGTCGAGCCGCTCGGGCTGGGAGCTCACCTCGATGATCGTGCGGGTCTCGACCGCCTTCGCGATCACCGCCTCGATGTCGAGCGGGTTGGGCTCGCGGGTTCCGATCCGGCGCCCGGTCGGGTGGCCCAGGATGTCGACGTGCGGGTTCTCGAGCGCGGCGCAGATCCGCTTGGTCTGCTCGGCGGACGACAGCCGATGCGACGCGTGCACGCTGGCCACGACCACGTCGAGCTCGGAGAGGAGCTCGTCGGAGTAGTCGAGCGACCCATCCCGCAGGATGTCGACCTCCGCGCCGGCCAGCAGCGTGAAGTCGGGCGCGAGCTTCTCGGCCAGCGTGCGCACCCGCTCGACCTGGTCGCGCAGCCTGCCCGCATCGAGCCCCATGCCGAAGCCGACCGACGGGGAGTGATCCGTCACGTTCACGTAGCCGTAGCCTCGGGCCCGCGCCGCATCGACCATCTTCTCGAGCGTCGCCTTCCCGTCGGACCAGTCGGTGTGCATATGCAGGTCGCCGCGGATCTGGCCGATCTCGACCAGCGCCGGGAGGCTGTCCTTGCGGGCGGCCTCGATCTCGCCGCGGTTCTCACGCAGCTCCGGCGGGATCCACGTCATGCCGAGCCGGGCGTACACCTCGGACTCGTGCTCGCACGCCAGCACCTCGCCGGTCTCGACCTCCTCGATGCCGTACTCGCTCACCTTGAGCCCCGCCCGCACCGCCGCCTCGCGCAGCGCCACGTTGTGGTGCTTCGACCCGGTGAGGTGCTGGAGCAGGTTCCCGTAAACCTTGGGCGGGACCATCCGCAGCTCGACGATGGTGCCATCGTGCGCCACGGCGGCGATCCGGTTGTCTCCACGGGAGGCAACGTCGGCGACCCACTCCTGCGCCACGAACGCCTCGGACGCCGTCAGGCGGTTGGTCACCGCGGCGACGATGTCGATGTCCTTGCCGGTCTCGGCGAACCGGCGGATGCTGCCGGCTGGCTCGCACCGGACGACGGCGTCGCAGCGCCCGAGCTCCTCGACGATCCGCTCGGCCAGCGGCAGGAGCCGGCCGATCGAGATGCGCCGGGCGGCCCCCGCGGCGCCGTCCTTCAGCCCCTCCAGGATCGCCTCCTCGGTCTTCTCGCCCATCCCGCCGAGTACCCGGATGCGCTTGGCCTCGGCCGCCTCGCGCACCTGGTCGACGGTCTCGAGCTCGAGCTCGGTGAAGATCCGCCGGGCGGTCTTCGGGCCGATGCCCGGGATGCGCATCACGGTCGTCGCCCCGGGAGGGTTGCGCTTGATCAGCTTGTCGAGCGCGGCGATCTCGCCGCTTCCGAGCAGCTCCGCGACCTTGGCGGCGATGGTCTCGCCGACGCCGGGCAGCGTGGTCAGCCGCCCCTCGGATGAGAGTCGCGCGACCGACTCGGCGGTCTCGCGCAGCGACTTCGCCGCCCGCCGGTAGGCGAGCACCCGATAGACGATGGCGCCCTCCAGCTCGAGCAGGTCCGCCATGAGCTCGAACCGATCGGCGATCGCGGCGTTCGAGAGCTGCTCGGAGGACACGGGCGGATGATACGAACCGCGGTGCCGCACCGTTACCGGTTCAGGCGCTTACGCTGGTACATTTTGGGGACGATGGGAGGGTGGCTGAACTCCGCCGGCGCGAAGGTCGCAGTGGGCGCTGTCGCCGTGGTGGCGGTGGGAGCGGTCGGCGTCGTCGCGTACGGGTACTCCACGAAGGCCAGCTTCGGCGCCGTCTCGCCGCTGGCCGGCACGAGCGTGCGGTCGCCCACACCCGACATCTCGGTCCGCGTCTCCAACGTCGCCCACCTCGGGCGCTACACGCTGCGCGTCGACGGTCGCGACCTCACGACCGCGAGCTCCGTCGCCGGAGGGGCGATCCGCCTGACCGGCGCCCACCTGCCCGACGGGCGGCACACGGTGTCGGTCACCGCCAAGGGCGACGGCACGTTCGGCGGGAGCCTCAACCGCTCGTGGACGTTCCTCGTCGACACACACGCGCCAAAGCTCAGGCTCAGGGCGCTGCCGACCGGATGGGTGCGAGACCAGACGCTCGCGATCTCGGGCCACACTCAGCCCGGCGCGCGCGTCACGGCGGCCGCCCACGCCGCGACGGCCCACGCGACCGCCGCCGCTGACGGGGCGTTTGCGCTGTCGCTGACCGTCTCCGACGGCACCATCCCGCTGGTCGTGACGGCGACCGACGCCGCCGGCAACCGCCGCACCGTGAACGCCAACGTGAAGGTCGACGCGACCGCGCCCGCGGTCACGTTCGGGCTCTCCGACGTCGTGCGCTCGAGCCGGCCGCAGCTCAAGGTCGATGTCTCGGACACCGCGCCGACGCACGAGACCGTCCGCCTCGACGGCGTCCGCACACAGGCCGGGTCGCGCCCAGCGATGCCGCTCTCGCAGGGACGACACACGCTCTCGGTCACGGCCCACGACCTCGCCGGCAACCGCACCGAGCAGCGGCAGCACTTCGTCGTCGACTCGACCGAGCACCTCGGGAACGCGACGCTGCGCCGAGGCGCGATCGGAAAGGACGTGAGCGACCTCCAGAAGCTGCTCCGCCGCCAGGGGTACCTGCACGGGCCGGCGACCGGCGTCTACGCGTCCGGCACCGTGGCCGCGGTCAAGGCGTTCCAGAAGGCGAGCGCCCTCCCGATCGACGGAGCCGTGGGCATCTACACGCTCGGAGCGCTCTCGGGCCGGATCACGATCGACCAGTCAGCCCACCTGCTCACGCTCGAGCGGTTCGGGCACCCGCCGGTCTCGTTCCCCGTCGCGGTGGGCCAGCTGGCCTACCCGACCCCCGACGGCCACTTCACGATCATCAGCAAGGTCGAGAACCCGACGTGGGTGCCGCCTCCGGACGCGCCCTGGGCCCAGGGCGCCGTGCCGATTCCGCCCGGCCCCGGGAACCCGCTCGGGACGCGCTGGATGGGGCTCTCGTCGCCCGGCGTCGGGATCCACGGCACCGACGACCCCGCTTCGATCGGCTACAGCGTCTCGCACGGCTGCATCCGGATGCAGATCCCCGACGCTGAGCGGCTGTTCACGATGGTCAGCGTGGGCATGGGCGTCTACATCCATGCCTAGCGCGCCGGCACGGGTATAGTCCGCGCATGGCCGAGAGCATGCTCGAGGTGACCGATTCCACGTGGGACGCCGAGGTCGTAGGCTCCGATCAGCCGGTGGTCGTCGACTTCTGGGCGCCGTGGTGCGGGCCGTGCCGGGTCATGGATCCGATCCTCGACGAGCTTGCCGGCCAGCACGCCGGGCGCGTCAAGTTCACCAAGCTGAACGTCGACGACAACTTCCAGACCGCGGCCCGGTACGACATCCTCTCGATCCCGACAGTCATGGTGTTCGAGGGCGGGCAGATGCAGAAGAAGCTGATCGGCGCGCTCCCGCGACGGCGGATCGAGGACGAGCTCTCGACCTGGCTCGGCGCGAGCTCAGGCGCGTAACAGCGACAGCGCCGCGACGCCGACGAAGATGACGACCGCGCCGGCGCGCTGACGCACGCCGAGCCGCTCGCCGAAGACGACGTAGCTCGTGGCCGCGGCGACCGCGGCGAACTGCGAGGCCAGAACGGCCGGGATCGCGACGCCGTTCTTGGAGCCGCCGATGAAGGCGGCGAAACCGATCAGCTCGGCGAGCGCCGAGAACGTGACCATCCACCACACACGGCCGGGCCGGGGCAGCGTTCGGCGCACGATGAGCGGGCCCGCGATAACGCTCACGCCGATGATGCGGGCAACCAGGATCGTCCAGATCGCCCCGAGCTCGTGTCCCGCCTTCGAGCTCCCCACAAGCCCGATTCCGAAGCTGCAAGCCGCCGCCATGGCATACAGCGACGGGCGCAGGTGGATGTCGGTCGCGGAGCCGCGCAGCGTGACCACGAAGATCCCGAGCGCGATCACGCTCAGGCAGATGGCGATCCCCGCGGTCAGACGCTCGCCGAGGGCGATCGAGAGCACGGCCGCGAGCGCACCCTCCGTCGAGGCGATCGGCGCCACCACGCCGACCTTCCCGATCCGAAGCGCCCGGTACATCATCGAGAGGCCGAAGGCCGACCCGAAGCCGGCCGCGATCGCCCACGCCCAGGCGGTGCCGGAGATGTCGTGCGGGATGCCCGAGATCGGAGCGAGCGCGAGCGTCACCGCCCCCCCGATCAACATCACCCAGGCCAGCGCTCCCTGCGAGCCGAGCACCTTCGTCGAGCGCGAGGCGACGACCGTCGAGAGGCCCCACATGACGGCGGCCGTGAGCCCTGCCAGAACCGGGATCACGCGAAGTGATCCCAGCCGCGCAGCTGCTGGGGCACCCCGGCCGAGTCCACGATGACCACGTCGCCGCCCTCGGTGAGGCGCCCGACGATCGTGACGGGGACGGGCGCCTCCGTGCCGGGAGGAAGCGCCGCCAGGAGCTCGTAGTCCTCCCCGCCCGTGGCAGCCTGTTCGACCGTGGCCCCCGGCCCCCGCGGCAGGCGCTCGAGCTCGATGACCGCCCCCGTCCCGGACGCTCGGGCGAGCCGGGCGGCGTCGGTCGCAATGCCGTCGGAGAGGTCGATCATCGCCGTCGCCACGGCCGCCAGCGCACACCCCTCGTCCGTCCGCGGCATGACCCGGCCGGCATATCCAGCGGCGGCCTGCCCTCCCAGCGGCCCGGTCACGACGAGCACGTCCCCGGGGCGGCCGCCCGACCGCCGCACCGGCCGGTCACTCCGGCCGAGCGCCGTGACCGACACGATCAGGACCGGCGCGCGCGAGAGGTCGCCGCCGGCGACCGGGACGCCGTGCTCGCGCATCCCCGCGGCGACCTCCGCCGCGCCGTCAAACCCCGGCGGCAAGCCGAACGCGGCGAGCAGCGCCACGGGCCGCGCCCCCATCGCCGCGAGGTCGGAGAGGTTGGCCGTCGCCGCCCGGTGGCCGACGTCGCGCGCCGTCGTCCGGGCGAGCTCGAAGTG
Source organism: Gaiellales bacterium (assembly GCA_050698235.1). Taxonomy (GTDB): domain Bacteria; phylum Actinomycetota; class Thermoleophilia; order Gaiellales; family JAICJC01; genus JAICJC01. The sequence continues at coordinate 6,219 of JBOHBE010000325.1, read as the reverse complement.
CACGCCCTCGACCAGGATGTCGGTCGACACCACGGTGCCGTCATCGAGCACGGCCGCGTCATCGCCGATCCCGAGGACGACCCCGCCGGACGGCTCCCCGACGGCTCGAGCGATCGCCGAGACCAGCACGTCCTCTGGTAGCATGGCGCGCAATGTACTCGCCGTTCGCATTCGGCTTCGCCTTTACCGAGGACATCGGAGGCGGCTGACCGCGCGCGAACCACGCGAAGCGACCGAAGCGGCCTCCGGAGCACCGGGGGCCTTTTGTGTTTAACGGAGGAATTCCAATGACGACGACCGTCGCCCATTTCGGAGAGGAGAACGCCTACGCGGCCGAGGCGGCGTCGCGGCTGTACCCGGACGCCGAGCTGGTGGCGTGCCGGTCGTTCGCCGACGTCATGCGCGCCGTGACCCGCGGCGAGGCGGTGTGCGGCGTCCTTCCGATCGAGAACTCGCTGGCCGGTGCGATCCCCGAGACCTACGACCTCCTGGCCCACGCCCCACTCGCCATCGTCGACGAGGTCGTGATCGCCGTGCCCCACTGCCTGGTCGGGATGGCCGGCGCGAACATCGACGCCCTGGCGCGGATCCACTCCCACCCCGCCGCCCTGGCCCAATGCCGCAGGTTCCTGTCGTCGATCCCCGACGCGCTCCCCGACGTCGCCCCGAGCACAGCGGCCGCCGCCCGGCGGGTGGCCGACGCCGCCGACCCGCGGCAGGCCGCGATCTCGTCCCGGGCCGCCGCGGACCAGCACGGCCTCGACGTGCTGCTGAACGACGTCTCGGACCACGCCCAGAACTACACGCGCTTCGTCTCCGTCGCCGCCCACACCCGGCTCGACCGCGACGACGGCCGACCCTGGCGCACCGCGGTGCGCTTCGTTACGCACCACCACCCCGGCGCGCTCGTCGACGCGATTGAGCCGCTGGGTCGCAACGGCGTCAACATGACCTCGCTCCAGTCGCGGCCGATCGCGGGCCGGCCATGGAACTACCAGTTCTATGCCGATCTCGAGGGGCACCCGCTCGACGACTCGGTGGCGACCGCCCTCCGGGAGCTCGAGGGGCACGTTGCGGAGCTCTCGCACCTCGGCTGCTACCCGGCCGGGGAGCGCCCGTAGGTGTTACACTCGCGCTCCGCGAGCGGTCAAGGGAAGCCGGTGCGAATCCGGCGCGGTCCCGCCGCTGTAAGGGCGTCCGTCCGGCGTCACCGCAAGGTGGCCACTGGCTCGAGAGAGCCGGGAAGGTAAGCCGGCCGGCCCGGGAGACCGGGAGACGCGTCCGAGCCAGAAGACCTGCCGCCCGCGATCTGACGTCGATGCCTCTCGATGAAGGAGGACACGTTGCACAGGCTTCGCCTGACGTTCGCGGCTCTCATCGCCGCCCTTGCCATCCTGGTGGCCGCCGGTCCTGCCGCTGCCGCCAAGGTCCACGTCGCCCTGCGCGTCGAGGGCCCGTCCCGCACGGTGTTCGCCGGGCGGCCGGTGCCGCTCACGGGCATGGTGCAGGGCCACCGGCTCGCCCAGCCCACACCGCTCGGCGCGCTTCTCACCGCATCGCACAACCACCGGTTCGGGGTGGATCTCACATGGTTCTCGTGCTGCGGGTTCTTCGTCGACTCGATCGCCGGCAAACCCGGTGACGCGTCGCACTTCTGGGCGTTCAAGGTCGGGCATGCGCTCTCGTCCCTCGGAGCCGGGTCCATCGAGGCGACGCCCGGGATGCACGCGCTCTTCTACTGGACGACGTTCGATCCGAACACGGGCGCCACGGAGCCGACGCTCGGCCTCAAGACGGCGACGCGGAGCCTCGAGCCGGGCGCGACGGCGACGTTCACCGTCGCCTCGTATGACGACGCCGGAACGGGCACGCCCGCCGCACACGCGTGGGTGTCGGTGAACGGGGCAGCGACGCAGGCCGGCAGCCTGGGCCGGGTCACGGTCCGGTTCACACGGACGGGGACATACGCCGTCCGCGCCACCCTCCCCGGTGCGATCCGATCGCCGACGGTATGGGTGCACGTCGGCTCCTCATAGCCTGGGCGATCCTGGGGGCGGTGGGCGGTGGATGCGGCCAGACGGCCGCGACACCGCCCCCCGGCCCCGCCGCCGTCACGGTCACGGTCACCCGTGACTTCGGCGGCAGCCGGATCGAGGGAGCACGCGCCGCGCCCGGCCAGTCGGCGCTCGACGCGCTGCGCCGGACGGCCACCGTGGACACGTCCTACGGAGGACGGTTCGTCGAGGCGATCGACGGCGTCCACGGCGACCGCTCGGGCGGATGGGACTGGCTCTACTTCATCAACGGCGTCGAGGCCGACCGGGGAGCGGCCGACTACCACCTGCGGCCGGGCGACCGTGAGTGGTGGGACTACCGCTACTGGAACGACCTCATCCATGTGCCCGTCGCGATCGGCTCGTGGCCCGAGCCGTTCGTGCACGGCTACGACGGCCACCGCCCGGCGGCTGTCCAGGTGACCGGCCTGCCCTGCTCGGCCGACATCGCGGGGACGTTGCGGGCCGCCGGCGCGCACCTGACCAACGGGTCGTCGCCGTTCACGGTCCGTGTCGAGACGTTCGCGCAGGCGGCCTCGGCGCTCGGCCCGGACATCCGCCGCGGCCGCGGCCTCACCGTCTACCTCGACCAGGGGCAGGTCATGGTCTACCGGACTCCCGGCGGCCCCCGCCCTGACCCGCAGGCGCACGCCCTGATCGCCGCCTACCAGCCCGGCGACGCCACGGGCCGGTCGGCGGAGCTGATCGTCGCGGGCAACATCCCGCGGGCGGCCTGTGCGGCCGCGCGGACGCTGGCCGAGCACCCCGGCCAGGTCGCGAGCACCTACGCCGTTGCGCTCGACGGAGGCGGCCACATCGTTGCCGCCGGAGGCCGGCGGTGAAGCCGCTCCCCGCAGCCCTGGCGGCCACCGCCGTCGGGATCGCCGCGATCACGCTCGACAATCCGCTCTGGCCTGCCGCCGCAGCCCTCTCCGGTGCCCTGCTCCTGTGGGCGGCCGGACCGCCGCGGCGGATCTACGCGGCCTTTGCGATCTGGACCGGGCTCACCGTGTTCCTGCTCGAGCCGTTCGTCGCGGTGCAGGGCCTGACGACCCTGTGGCAGGGCCCCGACATCCCGATCCTCGACACGCAGATCACGCTCGAAGAGCTGGTCTACGGTGCCGCCGCGGGCCTTCGGATCGCCGCCACGGCCTTGGCGTTTGGAGCGTTCGTCCGGCTCGCCGACTCTGATCTCCTGCTCCGAGCCGTGGCCCGCGTCGCACCGAGGTCGGCCATGCTCGCCTCGCTCACCACCCAGATGCTCCCGGCACTCGAGCGCGACGCCTCGGGAGTGCTCATCGCGGCGCGGACGCGGGCGGCGCGTGTCGCCCACCCGGGGACGGCCGCCCGCCTCATGGGCCCGCTCGTCGGGATGTCGCTCGAGCGCGCACTCGCGGTCGCCGAGGCGATGGAGGCGCGCGGGTACGCCGGCCCGATGCGCTCGGCCGCGCCGGTCCGGAGCTCCTCGGCCCGCGAGCGGGTGCTGACGGGCCTCGGCGCGGCAGCGCTGGCGGTCGTCCTGGCGGCCGTCATCACCGGGGCCGGCGACTTCCGCTACTACGACCTGCTCGACAACCCCTGGACGGCAGCGGCCATGGTGGGCGCCTCCCTGCTCGCCGTTCTCCTCGCCGCCTTCGCCTGGGTGGGCCGATGCCGATCCTGAGCTTCGAGGGCGTGAGCCACCGTTACGCCGCGGCAGGCCGGCCGGCGCTGGCCGAGGTCGATCTCGCCATCGACGAGGGCGAGCTCGTGCTCCTCGTCGGCGAGTCGGGGAGCGGCAAGTCGACGCTCCTTCGCGCCGCGCTCGGCCTCGTCCCGCGCTTCCACGGCGGCGAGCTGCACGGGCGCGTATGCGTCGCCGGACTCGACACCCGCGACCACCGGCCGGGAGAGCTCGCCCGGCATGCCGGGCTCGTGTTCCAGGACCCCGAGGCCCAGGTCGTGACGAGCCACGTGCTGGCGGAGGCCGCGTTCGGCCTCGAGAACCTCGGCGTCGCCCCCGACGACATCCATCCCCGGGCGCTCGCCGCACTTCGAATGGTCGGCGCCGAGCACCTCGCCGCACGGACGACCCGCACGCTCTCGGGCGGCGAGCGCCAGCGGGTCGCGATCGCGTCGGTGCTGGCGATGGGCCCAAGGGTGCTCATGCTCGACGAGCCGACGAGCCAGCTCGACCCGGAGGCAGCCGACGAGCTCGTCCGAACCCTCATCGACCTCCGCGACCGCCATGGGATCGCCATCGTCGTCGCCGAGCACCGCACCGAGCGCCTGTTCGACGTCGCCGACCGCGTCGTCGCGATGCGCGCGGGCCGGATCCAGGTCGACGCACCGCCGCCCCTCGCCCGCCCAGCTCTGGCGGCTGATCCGTGGCTCCTCCCCCGCCCCCCGGTCGACCCACCGCCGATCGCCGCGCCCGTCGATCCGGCCGCCCGGCTCGAACACGCCTCGAAGCGGCTCGGGGCGACGCAGGCACTGGCCGACGTCACGGCGGCGTTCGGGCGCGCCGAGGTCGCCGCCGTCACGGGCCCGAACGGCGCGGGCAAGACGACGCTCGCGCTCGCACTGTGCGGGCTCCTCGACCTCGACAGCGGCACCGTCGCCCGCGACGGCCGAGCGGGATACGTCGCGCAGGACCCGGCGTGCTACCTGCTCCACGACACCGCCCTGGAGGAGGTCGAGTACGGCCTCGCGAACGTCGGCCTTGCCGCGGGCCCCAGGCGGGCACGGGCCGAGGCGGAGCTCGAGCGGTTCGACCTGGCATGGGCCGCAGCCGAGCATCCGCGCGACCTCTCGAGCGGCGAGCGCCAGCGACTCGCGATCGCGTCGGTCACCGCGATGCGCCCGGACGTGGTCGTACTCGACGAGCCGACGCGCGGGGTCGACGGACGCCGGAAGGGAGAGCTGGGCGGGCTCGTGCGCGAGCTGGCGGTCACCGGGGCGGCGGTCGTCGTCGTGAGCCACGACGTCTACTTCGTCGCCGACGTGGCGACCGTTGCGACCCCGATGGAGGCCGGCCGGGTCGCAACTCCCGACGTCCACGTCGTGGAGGCCGTCCATGCTTGAGATCGTCGCCCTGGCCGCTCTCGTCGCGCTCGTCCTCGTGCTGGCCGCCGTCGAGACCGGCCCGAACCGAAGCCGCGAGCTGGCACTGGTCGCCGCCCTCGCCGCGGCCGCGGCGGCGGGGCGAGTGGTGTTCGCCGCGATCCCGAACGTCCAGCCGGTGACGATGATCGTGGCCGTCGCCGGGATCAGCCTCGGGCCGCGTGGCGGCCTGGCCACGGGTGCCGGCGCCGCGCTTGCCTCGAACGTCTTCCTCGGCCAGGGGCCGTGGACGCCCTGGCAGATGCTCGGCTGGGGCCTCGTGGGCGTCATTGCCGGCTGGATGCCGAACGTGCTCAGGAACCGGTTCGCGCTCGCGGCGTTCGGCGTCATGTGCGGGTTCGGCTTCGACTGGCTCATGGACATCTGGGAATGGAGCGCGCTCGGGCCCGGCGCCGACGCGTCGTCGTTCATCGCGCTCGTCTCGGCCGGAATCTGGTTCGACGTCGCCCACGCCGTCGGGAACGCGGCCATCGCCCTGGCCGCCGGCCCCGGCCTCATCCGAATGCTCGACCGCTACGACCGCAAGCTGCGCGGCAGCTTCGCGCCTCTGGAGGGAACATGATCCGAATCGCCGTCATCGCAGCCACCGCCACGCTCGCCGTCGCCGTCCCGGCGTACGCCGGGACGGGGGCGAGCTACCTGAAGAGCCACCAGCGACCGTCCGGCGGGATCGCCGAGGCCGGAACGCGGAAGGCCAACGTGTCGCTCACCGAGTGGGCGGCGATGGGCCTTCGCGCCGCCGGCCGCTCTCCCGGCTCCACACGCCGGCCGGGCGGGCGCACGATGACGACCTACCTGGCGCACCACGCCGGAAGCTGGCGAAACGCCTTCGCACTCGAGCGCGGCATCCTCGCGGTCGTCGCGGTCGGCAGGAACCCGCGCTCGTTCGCAGACCGGAACCTCGTGACGGCGCTGCGCGCGCGCATCAGCTCGGATGGGGTCATCGGAGCGTCCCAGAACGCGACCTACTGGGGCGTGATCGCCCTGCGCGCCGCCGGCGTCCCCGCCCCCCAGAGCTCGCTCGCGGTGATCCGCGGCGGCCAGCGCTCGAACGGCGGCTACT
>JBOHBE010000324.1:0-4711 GCA_050698235.1 Gaiellales bacterium | reverse complement strand
GTGGAGGGCCGCCGCCGGGGCGAGCAGCGTGACGCCAGGGTTGCCGAGGCCGAACGGCTCGAGGCGGTCGAGCTCGTCGGCCAGCTCGAGCAAGGCCTCCGCAGGAGCCAGGACGGCGTCGACGCGCTGCCTGCGCTGGAGGTCGGCGTCGGCGAGGTGCTCGGCCGCGTGCGCGGCCAGCGCCGCCGCGAACGCCTCCACCCGATCGGCGTGCATGGTGAGCCCGGCCGCGACGCGGTGCCCGCCAAAGCGGGTGAGGTGCGCGGAGGTCGCGATCAGTCCCGCGTGGAGGTCGTACGCCGTGACGCTCCTGCCCGACCCCTTGACCTCGTCGCCGTCGCCTGCGATCAGGACGACGGGCCGGGCGTAGCGATCGACGAGCCTCGACGCGACGATGCCGATGACGCCCTCGTGCCAGTCGGGATCGTGCAGGACGTACGCCCGCCGTGCGCGCCACTCCTCATCGGCCTCCTCGATCTGGAGGACTGCCGCGCGGACGATGCTGTCCTCGACCGCCTGGCGCTCGCGGTTCAGCCCCTCGAGCCGCTCGGCGAGCGCGCGGGCGCGGACGTCGTCCTCGGTCATCAGCAGCTCGAGCGCCTGGTCGGGATGGCACAGCCGGCCCGCGGCGTTGATCCGCGGCGCGAGCCGGAACCCCACGTCGGTCGACGACGCGTGGGCGCGATCGACGCGCGCCACAGCCATCAGGGCACGCAGGCCCGGCTTCGACGTGCGCCGCAGCCGGCGCAGGCCCGCGCGCACGAGGCCGCGGTTCTCGTCGCGGAGGGGCACGACGTCGGCGATCGTCGCGAGGGCGACCAGGTCGAGGTGGTTCTCGAGCTCGGACGGATCGCGCCCGGTTCGCGCGTGCAGCGCCTGGGCCAGCTTGAACACCACGCCCGTCCCGCACAGCTCGGGGAACGGATACTCGGATGGTCGGGTGCACACGCGCGTGCATGCGGGCAGCGCCTCGGCCGGCCGGTGGTGGTCGGTGACGATGACGTCCATCCCGAGCTCCGTGGCCCGTGCCACCGCGTCGACGGCGGTGATGCCGCAGTCGACCGTCACGAGCAGACGAACGCCGTCGCCCGCCAGCCGCTCGACCGTCTCGACGGCCAGGCCATAGCCCTCGTCGAACCGGCTCGGGAGATGCGACTCGACCTTGGCGCCGAGGCCGCGCAGCACGGTCACGGCGAGCGCGGTCGCGCAGATGCCGTCGGCGTCGTAGTCACCATGGACGCAGATCGGCTCGCCGGCCGAGATCGCCCGCTCGAGGCGCTCGCACGCGGCGGCCATGTCGCCCAGCTGCATCGGGTCGTGCGCCGGACCATCCTGGTCGAGGAACGCCCGCGCCGCGGCGGCGGTCGCATGTCCGCGCCGGATCAGGACCTCGGCGGTCGTCCGCCGGATGCCCAGCTCGTGCGCGAGCCGGTCAGCCTCCTCCGGCGGGCACGGGTCGACCAGCCAGGGGGACGAGGGCTCGGCCATCCAGCCATGCTAGGACGGCCCTCGGACGTGGCCTATTCTGGCGCGATCGGCGCGAAGGCCAACCTGCACGTCACGACCTGGGGTCAGGGCGACCGGGCGCTGCTCGTCCACGGGAGCATGAGCTTCGGCGAGCTCGCCTTCTCGGAGCAGCGCCCGCTCGCGGCCCGCTGGCGGCTCGACCTCGTCGACCGGCGTGGGTACGGTGAGAGCCCAGCCCATGCCGGCCGCGTCGACTTCGAAGTCGACGTGATCGATATCGCGGCGCTCCTCGACACGCCCGCGCACCTCGTCGGCCACTCGTACGGCGGCGTCGTGTGCCTCCTCGCCGCCGCCCGTCGTCCCGAGTCGGTCCGGTCACTGACCGTCATCGAGCCGCCCGCGTTCGCGCTCGCGCGCGGCCATCAGGCTGTGGAGGAGGTCATCGCAGGGATCGGCCGCCACTATGACACCGGCCAAGCGCTGTCGGAGGAGGCGTTCCTCGAGGAGTTCCTGCGGGCCTGGGGCTTCGAAGACCTGCCGCCGCGCAAGCTCGCTCCGCGGGCTCGACGCGGCGTCCGCTCGTCGATGACGGAGCGTCTGCCCTGGGAGGCCGAGATCCCGCTCGACGGGCTCCGGTCGGCCGGCCTCCCGGTGCTCGTCGCACGCGGCGCCTGGGACGCTGTCGAGCCGGCGGCTCGCGAGCTCGCCGGGGCGGCCTTCGCAGCTGTCTGCCACGTCCTCGTCGAGCGGCTCGACGCCGAGGAGGTGGTCTTCCCGGGAGCGGCGCACCAGCCGCAGCTCCTCGGCAGGCCGTTCAACGATCGTCTCGAGGCGTTCTGGCGCGCGGCCTCAGAGCCGGCCTGAGCGCACGATCGAGGCGACGAGGACGAACCCCAGCGCCGACGCGACCAGGAACCCGGCGAGCGCCAGCACGTGCAGGCCGAAGATGTGCCAGCCGCCGTCGGCCGAGATCCCGATGAGCGACGAGGCGACGATCGTCGCCGCCATCACGATCGCGATCACAAGCCTGTTCATGACGATGTCGGCATGGCTCGTCAGCTGGTCGAGGCCCTTGTGCCGGAACTGCACCTCAACCTCGCCGTCGCGGAACTGCTCGAGCGTGTCGTGCACCTGGTAGGGCAGCTCCATGAGGAGCCGGCTGTAGCTCTCGGCCTCCTCCCACCCCCGCTCGGCGAGGCGCTTTGGCGAGTACCGCTTCTGGACGAGCTCGGCCGCATAGGGCTCAGCGACCTCGAACACGTTGAAGTCGGGGTAGATCTCGGTGCCCACGCCGCCGAGAGTCGCGAGCGCCTTGTCGAGCAGGGCGAACCGGGTCGGCAGGCGCAGATGCATGCGCGAGACGAGGATGAAGGCCTCGCGGATGACCTGGAGCGGATCGATCTGGCCCATCGAGGAGCCGTAGTAGCGGTAGTAGACCTCGCGTAGCTCGATCCGGAGCTCCTCCTCCTGCTCGCGGTTGAAGCGCACGCCCAGCTCGTAGAGCCGGCGCGGCAAGGCGTCGACGTTCTCGTTGACGGCGTCCAGGAGGAGGCGCGTCAGCCGGCGCATGTCGCCGTCGGTCAGCGCACCGGTCATGCCGAAGTCCACGAGGCCGAGCCGGCCTTCGCCGAGCACGAAGATGTTCGCCGGATGCGGGTCGCCGTGGAAGTGGCCGTGCCGGAAGATCATCTCGAGCCAGGTCTCGGCGATCAGGATCGCGAGCCGGCGGCGCTCGTCCATGGGTGTGGCGTCGAGGTCGAGGTCGGCGAGCTGCATCCCCTCGAGCCGCTCGAGCGTCAGCACCCGGCCGCTCGAGTACGTGCCGTAGACCTTGGGTATGACGACGCGCGGGTCGTCGGCGAAGTTCTGGCGGAAGATCTCGGCCGTGCGCGCCTCGATGCGGTAGTCCAGCTCGCGGCGGATCGACCGGGCGAACTCGTCGACGACCGCCACGGGGTCTATGAAGTCGAGCCGGTCGACACGGCGCTTCACGATGCGCGCGACCTGATAGAGCAGGGCCAGGTCGCGCTCGATCTGGCGGGCCGCACCGGGCCGCTGCACCTTGACCGCGACGAGGCGGCGGCTGGGAAGCTCGGCGAGGTGCACCTGGCCGATCGAGGCCGCCGCGACCGGCACCGGGTCGAACGCCGTGAAGAGCTTGTCGACGGGCGCCCGCAGGTCCTCCTCGATCATCCGCTCGACGTCGGCATACGGGAACGGCGTAACGGCGTCCTGGAGCTGTCGGAGCTCGACGAGGATCTCGGCCGGGACGATGTCGGGGCGGGTCGAGAGGAGCTGGCCGAACTTCACGAACGACGGGCCGAGCTCGTCGAGCATCTCGCGCAGGTGCCGCCCGAGCGCAGGCAGGTTCTGGTCGTCGATCACCGCCGAGCGGCGCAGCGCCCGTCGCTCGAACACGAATCCGAAGCCGTGCCGCGTCGCCACCTGCGCGATCTCGCGCAGCCGTCCCACCGTCTGGCGCCGCTCCGACAGGCTGGCCATGAGGGCAATGGTACGCGGACCACCAAGGTCTGGCCCCACGGGACCAGACCCCGGAGGGTGAAACAGCTGTACCGGGTACATCTGTTTCAGCCGGGTGCGTGAAACATTGGCGTCAGGCGCCGGTGTTTCACCGCAGGTACGGTAAGCGGATGCGGGCCGCGATTCTGTACGAGCCTGGAGATCCGCTCCGCGTCGAGGATGTGGAGGTCGATCCGCCCCGGGCCGGAGAGGTCGCCGTCCGGATGGCCGCGAGCGGCGTGTGCCACTCCGACCTGCACGTGATCGACGGCATCCACGACCATCCGCGGCCGGCGATCCTGGGCCACGAGGGCGCCGGCGTGATCGAGGCGGTCGGAGAAGGCGTGGCCGGAGTCGCGCCGGGCGACCACGTGATCCTGAGCTGGCTCCCACACTGCGGCCGGTGCCCGTTCTGCGTGTCGGGCCGGCCCAACGTCTGCGAACAGCTCGCATGGTCGGACGCCGGGCTGATGATGGACGGCACGACCCGGTTTCACCGCGACGGCATAGCGATCCACCACTCGACGACCTCGTCGTTCGGCGAACGGACGGTCGTGCCGGCCCAGACCGCGATCCCCATCGACCCCAGCCTGCCGCTCAGCGAGATGGCGCTCATGGGCTGCGCGGTCATGACGGCGTTCGGCGCCGTCCTGAACACCGCTCGGGTCAGGCCCGGCGACTCGGTCGCCGTCGTCGGGTGCGGCGGCGTGGGCCTGAACATCGT
>JBOHBE010000323.1:0-9669 GCA_050698235.1 Gaiellales bacterium | reverse complement strand
GCGCCGAGGTCACCGCGGGCGCGCGCCCGGCACTCGACGTGCAGCCGCCGCCCGACTTCCCGGCCGGCGACGAGTCGAGCTGGAGCCCCGAGCACCTGTTCCTGGCGTCGATCCAGTCGTGCACGATGCTGTCGTTCGTAGCGCACTGCGCGCACCACGGGCTCGAGATCGTGAGCTACCGGTCGACCGCCGAGGGATCGCTGTCCCGGAACGCCGAGCGGCGCTACGCCTTCCAGAAGGTCTCGATGGTCGTCTACGTGCGCATGTCGGGCGGCCACGCCGCGTCGGCCCGCGAGCTGACGGGAAAGGCCGAGCGGGATTGCTTCATCTCGGCCTCAACGACTGCCGAGGTCTCGACCGACTGGAGGATCATCGAGTGACGCCCGTCCGGTGCGCGGTGGAGGTGGCGGCGGCCGGGTTCGCGACCGATGCACGGGCGTCCGCGGCCGATGCGGCGGCGGCCGTCCGGGCCGGCCTCGGCGGCGCGAGCGCCGACGTCGCCTTCGTGTTCCTGTCGGCCGAGCACGAGTCCGAGGCTGAGCGGGTTGCGGCCGAGGTCACGCGCGAGCTGAGCCCCGGCGTGCTGGTGGGAGCCAGCACCGAGGCGGTGATCGGCGGCGGCCACGAGTTCGAGGGCCGGCCGGCCGTGAGCGTGCTCGCGGCATCGCTCGGCTCGGGAGTCGCGAGGGCCCGCCATGTCACGGCGAGCGATACCGACCTGCTCGACGTCACCGGCTCAGCGGTCGTCGTCGCCGACCCGTACACGTTCCCCATCGAACGGCTGCTCGACGACCTGAACGACGCCGGCACGAGCGTCGCGGTCGGCGGTCTGGCATCGGGCGGTCGCGGGGCCGGCGAGCACGTGCTGCTCTGCGGCGATCAGGTGCACCGCGAGGGTGCGGTGATCGTCGACCTGGACGGGCCCGTGGAGCTCCGGGTGCTCGTCTCGCAAGGGTGTGCGCCGATCGGGCCCGAGATGGTCGTGACGCGCGCCGAGTCGAACGTGGTCCACGAGCTGGCCGGGCGGCCGGCGTACGAGCGGCTCGTCGAGATCGTCGGCAGCCTCGATCCCGCGCAGGTCGAGCTGGCGCAGCGGGGCGTCCTGGCGGGGCTCGTCATCGACGAGAACCGGGTGGACTACGGCCCCGACGACTACCTCGTCCGCGGCATCCTGGGCGGCGATCCCGAGTCGGGCGCGATCGCGGTCGGCGACATGCCGAGGGTCGGGCAGACGTTCAGGTTCCACGTGCGTGACGCGTCGACCGCCGACGCGGGCCTCCGAGCGGCGCTCGAGGACGGCGTAGCTATGCCCGGCCGCGTCACCGGCGGCCTGCTCTTTGCATGCAACGGCCGCGGGACGGGCCTCTTCGGGCGGCCCGACCACGATGCCGCCGCGACGGCCGCCGCGCTGGGCGGCGCACCGGTTGCCGGCATGTTCTGCGCGGGCGAGATCGGGCCGGTCGGCGGCCGCACGTTCCTGCACGGCTTCACGGCCACGCTCGCGCTGTTCGTCGAGGAGTGAGCCTCAGGCGAGGCCCTGGCGCGCCTCGCGCACCAGCGTGACGGACTCGGGGAAGATCAGGCGGATCGCGTCTCGCACCTGATTGGCCTGCTGATCGGCGGTGCCGGTCAGGTCGAGCCGCCCGATCGCGGCGACCGTCATCCCGACGGCGAGGTTGATGGCCTGGTCTGCGAAGGCGACCTTCTGGCCCTGCTGGGCCTGCTCCATCCACGCCGCCATCTGCTTCTGGAGCTCCTCGGGGTCACCGAACATGCCAAACGGAAATTCGCTCATGAGGCCCTCAGTTTAACGCGTCCGGCGCGGCGTACACGCCGTCGAGGATCTGGGTCGCGTCGGGCGGCGGGCTCGCCTCGGCCTCCGCGACGCCCGCGTCGATCCACGCCCGGACATCGTCGTCGATCTCGGCGAACTCCTCGTCGGAGCACTCCTCGACCTCCTGGAGCCACGCGCGGAAACGATCGAGCGGGTCCCTCGAGCCGAAATCGGCCAGGAGCTCGCGCGGGACGTATCCGGCGTCGTCGTGGACGGCGTGCCCCTCCATCCGCAGCGTGATGAGCTCGACGATCGTCGGGCCGCCGCCTTCACGGGCCTTCTCGATCGCCCGCTGCGCCTCGCGGAACACCGTGACGACGTCGGTGCCGTCGACCACGATCCCCTCGAATCCGTAGGCCGGGCCGCGGTCGGCCAGGTGCTCGCACGCGAACGACAGCCGGTTGGGCGTCGAGTAGGCGTACTGGTTGTTGTCGATGATGTAGACGATCGGCAGGTTGCGCACGCCGGCGAGGTTCATCGCCTCGTGCATGTCGCCGCGGGCCGCCGCGCCGTCGCCGCACCAGCCGATCGCCACGCGCTCCTCCTGGCGCAGCTGAAACGCGAGGGCGATGCCGGTGATGACGGGGATCATCGCCGGGAGGTGGCTGACGCCCGCGAGGAGGCCCTTGCCCGGCCCGAAGTCGTTCGAGCGGAGGTTCGAGTCGCGCCCGCGGGTGGCGCCGCCGTCGCGGCCCATGAACTGGCAGAAGACCGCCGACGGGGGAACGCCGCGCACGAGGTGGACGCCGAGGTTTCGGTGAAGCGGCGCGGCAACGTCGTCGTCGCCCATCGCGCGTGCGACGCCGACGGAGGCCGCCTCGTTGCCGCGCCCGGTGTAGTAGCTCCCGGGCAGCTTTCCGGCCTTGAAGAGCAGGTTGCCGCGCTCCTCGACGAGCCGCGTCGCGAGCATGTCGCGGTAGAGGCGGACGAGGTGCTCGCGGTCGAGGCCCAGCTCGCGCGCCTCGGCCTGGCTCATGAGCGGGCTGGCCCGGCGCACGGTCGACATGCAGCCAGGATACCCGCGTTGCCGGACTAGGAGCCGCGCTTGGCGTGCCGCGCGAGCCGCGACAGGCGGGCGTCCCACTCCGCGCCGACGTTGTCGATCCACTCGCGGGCGTCCGAGAGCGGGGCGGGCGTCAGCCGGTAGCGGGTCTCGCGGCCCGCGCGCTGCGAGGTGACGAGGCCCGCGTCGGCCAGCGTCGCGAGGTGCTTCGCCACCGCCTGGCGGGTGATCGGGAGGTCGCGGGCGAGCTCGCTCGCGGTGACGGCGTCCCGGTCGGCAAGCATGTCGATCACGTGCCGGCGGGTGGGATCCGCGAGGGCTGCGAAGGTCGCCCCGACGGCGTCGGCCGTCATCCGGCGATCAGCACCGGCCCGGCGGCGGCCTGGAGACGGGCCTCCCATGCCCAGGCGTTCACGGCGGCGCACGCCTGCGCGCTCGCGACGGGCAGCATGTCGAACCCGGTCTCGACCACGATCACGCGCGTGCCCTGCTCGGCCGGCTCGAGCTCGATCCGGACGACCGTCTCGAGGTCGACATCGGGCACCGGGTGCCACCGGAAGACGACGCGCTCGGGCTCGGCCACCTCCTCGACGGTCCCGTGGCGCTCGCGCCCGTCCTCGAACCGGACGTGCAGATCGCCGCCCTCCACCAGGTCGATCTCGACCTCGTCGGCCAGCCACTGCTCGAGCTCCTCGGCGTCGGTCACGGCGCGCCAGGCGTCGTCACGGTCGAGGTCGAGCACGGTCTCGCGGGTCACGGAATCCGACACGGGAACCTCCTGGATAGGCAACCTTGAGGTTGCGCTATGATCATGCAACTCACAGGTTGCACTATACCAAGGAGGCCCCGTGGCACCCCTCATCCCGATGGTGGTCGAGCAGACCGCGCGCGGCGAGCGCTCGTTCGACATCTACTCCCGGCTCCTGAACGACCGGATCGTCTTCCTGGGGACGCCGGTCACCGCCGAGATCGCCAATCTGATCGTCGCCCAGATGATCCACCTCGAGTCCGACGAGCCCGACAAGGACATCGCGCTCTACATCAACTCGCCCGGAGGCGACGTCTACGCCGGCCTCGCGATCTATGACGCGATGCAGTACGTCCGCTGCGACGTGGCGACGATCTGCTTCGGGATGGCGATGTCGATGGGCGCGACGCTGCTGGCGGGCGGCGCGAAGGGCAAGCGTATGGCGCTCCCCAACTCCAAGATCATGATCCATCAGGGCCACACGAGCGGCTTCGAGGGCCAGGCGACCGACGTCGAGATCCGGGCGCGCGAGATCCTCTCGCTCCAGCGGCGGATGGAGGAGCTGATGGCGCGTGACACTGGCCGCACAGTCGACCAGGTGCACGCCGAGACCCAGCGCGACAACTTCATGACCCCGGACGAGGCGCAGAACTACGGGCTGATCGACGCGGTGTTCAGCGTGCGCGCGCCGCGCCCCTCGCGCCGCACCGGCCTCGGCTGAAAAATTAGGTGCCTGGCACCGTTTTTGCATCGCGGGTTTCCCGTAGGCGCGTTACCGGAAAGCGGCGAGGCAGCCGGTCGGCCGGCGGCCGATCACTCGGGCCATGAGCGATACACAGCAGCTGGTCATCTTCTCCTTGAACGGCGAGCAGTACGCCCTCCCGATCACGACCGTGCAGGAGATCATCCGGCATGCCGAGCCGCGCTCGCTCTCGTCGAGCACGCCGTGGATCAATGGCGTGATCAACCTGCGCGGCAAGATCATCCCGGTCTGCGACCTCGCCGGCCGCCTCGGCCTCCCGCCGCACGACTGCGAGAGCCCGAAGACGGTCGTCGCCGAGACGCCTGCGGGCACCATCGGCGTCATCGTGGACGACGTGGACGAGGTGCGGACGGTCACCTCCGACCAGTTCGCGGCGACGCCCAGCGCCGATCCCGACGCCGTGACGGCGATCGCGAAGATCGACGACCGCATGGTCGTCCTGCTCAACCTGACGGGCCTCTTCGGCCTGGCGGCGCTCGAAGCCGAAGCCGCCTAGCGGCCTGCGCGATTACTCCACCCGGCGCATGATCAGGCACGCGTTGTGGCCGCCGAGGCCCATGGAGTTCGAGAGCCCGGTGCGCACCTCGGCCGTGCGGGCCACGTTCGGGACGTAGTCGAGGTCGCACTGCGGGTCGGGGTGGTGGAGGTTGTTGGTCGGCGGGATCACGCCGTGGTGGATCGTGAGGGCCGTCGCCAGCGCCTCGACCGCCCCGGCGGCGCCGAACAGGTGGCCGATCATCGACTTGTTGGACGAGATGGCCATCCGGTACGCGTGGTCGCCGAACACCTGCTTTATCGCCTGGGTCTCGGCCGCATCGTTGTAGGGCGTCGACGTGCCGTGCGCGTTCACGTAGTCCACCTCGTCGGGGCGCATGCCGGCCCGCTCCAGCGCGTCGCGCATCATCTCGATCACGCCGATCGACTCCGGGTGCGGCGTCGCGATGTGGTACGCGTCGTTCGACGCGCCGTACCCGACGATCTCGGCATAGATCCGCGCGCCGCGCGCCCGGGCGCGCTCGAGCTCCTCGAGGACGAGGACGGCAGCGCCCTCGGCCATCACGAAGCCCGCGCGGGTGGCATCGAACGGCCGCGAGGCGCCGGCCGGGTCGTCCCGCCCGTCGACGAGCGCGCGCATCGCGCAGAAGCCCGCGAGGATGATCGGCACCATCGACGACTCGGTGGCGCCCGCCAGCACGACGTCCGCCTGGTCGCGGGCGATCGCGGCGGTCGCCTCGCCGATCGCGTGGGTGCCGGTGGCGCAGGCGGACTCGGTGGAGTAGTTGATGCCGCGGGCCCCGAGCAGCGTCGCCACGTGGCTGGTCGACGTGTCGACGAGCGTGTTCGGCAGCCAGTGCGGCGACACGCGGTCCCAGCCGCGCTCCTCGAGGATCCGCTGCTGCTGGAGCGTGTAGGGCAGGCCGCCCATCACGCTCCCGATCACGACGCCGGTCCGCGAGGGCTTGTCGATGACGAGCTCGGCGTCTGCGGCCGCCTCGAGCGCCGCGGAGACGGCGAAGTGCACGTCGTTCCAGGTGCGGCGCACCTCCTTCGCCGGCATCGCCTTCGACGGGTCGAAGTCCTTGACCTCCGCGGCGATGTTGACGGGGAAATCGGTCGCGTCGAACGACCGGATCACGTCCACGCCGCTCTGTCCCGCGACGAGAGCGTCCCAGGTCGATCGCAGGTCGTTTCCGACCGGGGTCACCGCCCCCAGCCCTGTGATGGCCACGCGCCGCATCGAGGCAACTGACGGGACACCTCCGGGCCGGGTTGCGTCCGAGGGCGAGTGCGCGGTCTGGCGGAGATAGCGCGGGCGCGATACCATGCGCACATGGCGAGCCATCCCCACGCCGATCGCAGGCGGCTCACGACCCAGTCGCTCGAGCGCATGCGCGAGGGCCTGCGCAAGCGCGCGGAGGCGCTCGGGCGCGACCACGAGCAGCGATTCGTCGAGGTCGGGCGGATGGTCGCCGAGAACCGGCTCCGGCGGGGCATGTCGCAGCAGGAGCTCGCGATCCTGTGCGGCACGACGCAGTCCGCGATCGCCCGCCTGGAGCGGGGCGGACGGCCGCCGAAGCTCGACACCCTGATGCGGATCGCCGACGCGCTTGACGCGGAGCTGCTGCTCGAGATGCGCTTGCGGCCAGCTCCGAGCGAGTAGGATCTCCGGCCAATGGGTGTCACGTTGCGTGACTTCATGACCAGCGGCGATGTGCTCACGATCGAGCCGTCTGCGACGCTGGGCGAGGCCGCACGGGCCTTGCGAAAGCGAGACGTCGGCGCGGCCGTTGTCGTCGAGGGAGGTGCCGTCGTCGGTATCTTCACCGAGCGCGACCTTCTGCGCGCGATCGCCGACAGCCGCCATCCCGACGTCGGCCAGGTGCAGTCGTACATGACCTCGGACCCCGTCACGCTCCCGCCGGATCACTCCCCGAGCGAGGCGGCGCAGATCATGAGCGAGCGCCGGTTCCGGCACATCCCGGTGATGGAGGGCGACGACCTCGTGGGGATCGTGAGCATCCGCGACCTCATGTCCGCCGGCCTTCACATCGGCTCGGCGGATGCCCACATGGGCACGGATTTCCCCTAGCGCCGGCTGTTCACCGAATACCGTTTCGGGGGACGCGCCGGGCGCATCCGCGGGCCATCGTGAGAGCGACCCTCCTCCCCGGCCGGCGCGTGGCACCACCACGCAGCGGTGCGTGGGGAGTGTCGCTGATTCGAGGCGGTGCCGCCGGGCCGGATGACTGCTCTTCGGCGTTATGGGACGGCGTCGTCCAGCGGCCCCGGTATACCGGCGAAGGCCCGCCGCCGGCGGCGCTGCCTCGGATCGGCCCTCGTCACAAACCGGTCCTGCCCGCGCTGCGTATGTTCCTTGAGATGAGCACCGCAGCCTATGCCCTCCCGGGGACGTTCCGGGCACGATCAAGTACCCTCCGCCCCATGGAGCCGGGGGGCCTGTCCGACGAGCAACTCCTCGAACAGGTCGCCATCTCGCGCGATTCTGAGGCCTTCGAGATCCTCTATGGCCGGTACAGCCGGGCGATCTATTCGCTCGTCCAGCGCGTGCTCCGCGACCACCACGCGGCCGACGACGTCTCGCAGGAGGCGTTCGCCGCGGTGTGGCGAGCCGCCCGCGGCTACCGGCGCGAGCGGGGCACGGCATCGGCATGGCTCTTCGCAATCGCCCGGAACGCGGCGGTCGACGCCGCCCGCGCGCGTGTGCCGCTGGTCGTCGGAGAGGCTCCGGACGTCCCGGACCAGGGGCCGCTCCCGGAGGCGATGGCGATCGCCGAGATGGAGGCGTTCGAGGTGCACGTGGCGGTCGACGCGCTGCCGGATCGCGAGCGCGAGGTCATCGAGCTGGCGTACTACTCGGGGCTCTCGCAGACCGAGATCTCGGACCGACTGAGCTTGCCATTGGGAACTGTCAAGACGCGCACCCGCACCGCCCTCGCGCGGCTCGCGGACGTGCTGGGAGAGCGGGGGGTGAAGCGATGAGCGACCACGACGACTTGGATCGCGTCGAGCAGCTTCTGCGCTCCGCGCCTGCGCCGACCACTGTCCCGTCCGGGCTGATCGACGTCGCCCGCGAGGCGGCGCTCGGCGGCGTCGAGCGGCAGGCTGTCGTCCACGCCTCCCGCCGGCCGCGTGTCCCGCGCATTCGACTCATCCGGTTCTCGGCTGGGGTGGCGGTGATGGCCGCCGCTGCCGCCGCCGCGCTCGTGATCGGCGTCGGCGGGCGCGGAACGCCGTTCGACGCGCAGACCACCCTCGCGCTTGCCGGGCCGACGGGAGCGTCTGCCCGCGTGGACTTCGGAACCGCCAGCCAGGGGACGCGGCCGATGCTCGTCAAGGTTCACGGCCTGGGCCCGGCGCCGAGCGGCTCGTACTACGAGATGTGGTTCCGGGTCTCCGGCGAGAAGGTCTCTGCGGTCACGTTCAACACGAGCGCGGCGGGCAATGCGACGGTACGCTCGGCCATCTCCGCGGACATGCACTGGGGCTCCTGCTGGGTCACGCTGGAGAAGGTCGGCGGCCCGGACGTCGGCCGCGTCGTCCTGCGCTCGACCTAGCCTCGATGGCGCTGGCCGGGCCAGGCCGGCGGATATACTGAGGCGCTCGCGGGGCTATAGCTCAGTTGGGAGAGCGCCTGGATCGCACCCAGGAGGCCGGCGGTTCGAGTCCGCCTAGCTCCACTAAAAGCCCTGGAAATCGGTGCTTTCTCGTTGTCAGATCGGGCCGGATGAGCGCCTGGGCGGAGTCCAGGACGTCAGAGCAGCCGTCGTGGTCGTCGCGCTTCGTGGTTGGCTTGTTAGAGCCGGATTCTGAGCGCGCTGGGTGGATGTTCGCTGGCTCAGCGACTTGCCTAGGGCGCGGAATGTTGTGGGAGTGTTGCGGCGCGGTGACCACAGGCCAGAGGCATGAGAGTCCATTCCTGAATCTCGAGTCGAGGGTTATAGTGATCCAGATGCCGAGCCGCGACATCGAAATGGCATGGCGACGGAGCAGATCCAACCTCGGCGGTGGCGGGCCTGCATGCGACGTTGGGCATCGAGCGGGGTGAGCGAGTGCGCGGATGTCGCCGCTTCGGGTTGACGTGGGTGCTGTATCCGGCGGGGAGTTACGTCAAACAAGAACGCTTTCACCTATCACCACGCGCACTGTCCGTCGCGCCTCTCTACGCGATTTTGAAGGACGCCTCCGTGTGTTTCGTGCAGGAGCTCGACCCGACCCGGGGACTGTGGTCCGCTACGTGGAAGAGCGGCGGGAGGCCGCCCTCCGAATTCGATGCCTAGCACTACCTATTGAATGTCAAGGCAGACGACACCTCAACACTGTCCGCCACCTAATCGAGCCTCCAACGAACCCAGGGCGGATCGATCCTCCTTGGTTGTCAGGCACGGGAGGTGGCGTCGAGTGTTGGTCTGAGTGGTTGGTGTTGCCAGTGGGTGAGTGCTACGGCGAGGCCGCTGGTGGCGGTTAGGGCGGCGACGATGGTGATGGCGGCGGTGGGGCTGGCGAGGTCGGCGCCGATGCCTGCGATGAGCGCGCCGAGGACGAAGCCGAAGTCGCGCCAGAAGCGGTAGACTCCGACCACGCGGGCGCGGTCTCGTGGCTGGGTGGTGTCGGAGACGGCGGCGATCAGCGTCGGATAGACCATGGCCGTTCCGGCGCCGAGCAGCAGGGCCGCGACAAGCGATGGCGTGAAGGCGCCGCCGCCCGCGACCAGCAGTCCCAGCGCGGCGGCCTGGGTGAGCATGCCGAGTGTGATGAGCGGTTTGCGTCCGGTGTGGTCGCTGAGCCAGCCGGTGAAGAGC
>JBOHBE010000322.1:0-8968 GCA_050698235.1 Gaiellales bacterium | reverse complement strand
CCGAGAACGAGGCCCGGCTCATGGCCGGATGGCTGCGGGCGGCGCTCGGCGCCGACATCGAGCTTCGCCGCGAGGGCCGCTCGCACCACGTCGAGCGCGTCACGATGAGCGCGGGCGGGAAGCAGTTTCTCGTCGAGCGCACGGGGCGCGGGCGTCTGGGGAGCGCCTCGGTGCCCGGGCTCCTTGACTACCCGGTCGTGCTCGCCCCGCCGGCGCGCCCGTCGCTCCTGGCCGACGAGCTCAGCCGCCTCTCCGGCGACCGCCTCTTCGAGAGGGCACTCGAAGCTGCCTGATCGCCCCGCGCTGGACGGCATCGAGGGGATGCCGGTGACACCGCGGGGCGAGGCGCTCTACCAGGACCTCCTGTGGGTGCACGGCCTGCTGCGGCAGGATCTCGCCACCGTTGAACGCCTCGCAATCGAGGTCGCAGACGGCGCAGGGGTCGAGGACGTCGTCGCCGAGGTGCGGGCGCTCGAGACCACCGGCCCGCTGTGGCGGCTGCGTGCGAGCTGCCTGCACTACTGCCGCTTCGTGCACCACCACCACCGGCTCGAGGATCGCGCGCTCTTCCCCGAGCTTCGCCGCACGAACCCGTCGCTCGGGCCTGTCGTCGACCGGCTCCAGGAGGACCACCGGCAGGTCGCCGGCCTGCTCGAGGAAGTGGAGGCCGCTGTCGAGGTGCTCGACGGCGAGGACACGCCGGCGGCCCGGACGGCCGTCTCGACGGCGCTTGACGACCTGGCGTCGCACCTCCTGGCGCACCTCGAGCTCGAGGAGGAGAGCGTCGCCGAGACGCTCCGCCGCTTGGAGCCGCTAGGCCACGGGGTGTGAGGCGTCCGTGAACTCGCGGAACGCCGCAGTCACCAGATAGGCCGTCTGCTCGCCGACGTCGACGGCGTTGTCGCCGATGCGCTCGATCGCACGGGCGATGAGCATCGCCCGCAGAGGCATCTCGATCGTCGACTCGTCGAAGCCGCCCTCGATGATCCGGCGCGCGAGCCCATGGTTTCGCTCGTTGATCACCTGGTCGAGCTCGACAAGCGACTCGGCCTGCTCCAGGTCGCGCTGGATGAACGAGCTCATCGCGGTTGCGATCATGCCGCTGGCCTGGTTTCCCATCACGGTGAAGTCCTCGAGCAGCTCGGGCGTGAGCGGCTGCTCAACGAAGAGCTTGCTCAGCTTGGCGATGTTGACGCACTGGTCGCCGATCCGCTCCAGGTTCTGGTTCACGTGGAGCACCGCGAGCACGAAGCGGAGATCGACCGCCACGGGCGACTGGCGTGCAAGCAGCGACTCGACGCCGTGCTCCACCTGGAGGTACACCCGGTCGACCCCGTCGTCGCCGGCGATCACCTTGTCGGCCGCATCGGACTCCGGGACGATCAGCGCCTCGAGGGCGCCGTCGAGCGAGCGCTGGCACAGGCGCGCCTCCTCGTTCAGCAGCGCGCCGAGATCCGTCAGTTCCTGGTCGAACGTCTCGCGTGTCATGGGGAGAGCGTAACGCCCTGGAATGCCTGGAAATCGGCAATCACCACTTGTTCACCGAGCGTATACCGGAGCGTCACCCCACACCGGAAGGCGCGAATGCACAATCGACCCATCGTGATGACGACAACGGAGAGGTTACGCATGAACGTCAGGAGAGCGGTTGTAATGTCGCTTGCCGTCGGCCTGGTTGCCACGGCTGCGGCCTGCGGGTCGAGCGGTGGAACGACAACGGTCACGCAGAGTGCCGGTGGCGGCGGCGACAGCAACTCGAAGGTCCTCGTCGGCGCCGGTAGCACCTTCGTGGCCCCGCTCGTCGCGCAGTGGGAGGCGGACTATGTGAAGAGCCCCGCCGCCGTCACAATCACGTACGGCGCCATCGGTAGCGGCGGAGGCGTCGACCAGATCACGGCCCGGACGGTCGACTTCGGTGCGAGCGACGCTCCGCTGTCGTCCGATCAGGCTACGGCCTGCAAGGGCTGCATCCAGATTCCCTGGTCACTGGGCGCTGTCGCGATCACGTACAACGTCAAGGGCCTCCAGAACAAGATCCATCTGACCGGCCCCGTCATCGCCGACATGTTCATGGGCAAGATCACGTCGTGGAACGATCCGGAGATCGCCAAGCTCAATCCGGGCGTCAGCCTTCCGGACACGCACATCACCCCGGTCTACCGCAGCGACGGTTCGGGAACCAGCTTCGCGTTCACCGACTGGCTCACGAAGGTCAGCCCGGATTGGTCGAACAGCGTCGGCACCTCGACGCAGCCGCCCTTCCCGACCGGAACGGGTGCCGAGCACTCGAGCGGTGTCGTTGCAGCCGTGCAGGCGACCGACGGTGCCGTCACGTATGTCGACCTGGCATACGTGCAGGCCAACGACCTGCAGTATGCGCTGCTTCAGAACGCCGCCGGCAACTACCCCGAGCCGGGTACGAAATCGGTGATCGCGGCGGCGAACGTCGGCACGACGAACCCTGACGGATCGATCTCGCTCGTAAATCCGCCGGCTTCGGCTGCGGATGCGTACCCCGACGCGACATTCACGTACGTCATTGTCCCGCAGGACTCTCCGAAGGCCTCGACGCTGAAGGCGTTCCTGCAGTACGCGATCGGCCCGACGGGGCAGGCATTCGGTCCGGATCTCGGGTATCCGAAGCTCCCGTCCTCGATCGTCGCGAGCGACCAGGCGCTGATCAACAAGATCGGCTCCTGACCGACGGAGCGGAACGCCGGCGCCACCCTCCCACGGCGCCGGCGCTTCCGCCCCTGCGAGCCCCATGACCACTGAGACTCCCACAGCCCATGTGCCTCTGAGCTCTCGCCGCCGGTGGCGGTTCGGCGACGTCATCCTCCAGGGCGTCGCCGGGCTCGCCGCTTTGGCGCTGGCGGCACTCATGATCCTGCTCGTCGTCGAGGTTGTGCGGCAGGCGAAGCCGTCGCTTCAGGAGTTCGGGGCCGGGTTCCTCACGTCGAGCGTGTGGAACACCGTCAAGGACACGTATGGCGCTGCCGATCTGATCTTCGGGACGCTCGTCACCGCCTTCGTGGCGCTGCTCATCGCAGTGCCTTTGGCGATCGCAATCGGGCTGTTCCTGAGCGAGCTCGCTCCACGCGCGCTGCGGACTCCGGTCGGCACCATGGTCGAGCTGCTCGCGGCCATTCCGAGCGTCGTCCTCGGACTCTGGGGGATCCTCATCCTGGGCCCGTTCCTGAACGAGCACGTGGAGCCCTGGATGATCGCCCATCTGGGATTCATCCCGTTCCTGGACGGCTACCCGTCCCCCGTCGGGCTGCTGCCCGCGTGCCTCATCCTGACGCTGATGGTGGTCCCGATCGTGGCATCGATCAGCC
Organism: Gaiellales bacterium; assembly: GCA_050698235.1. Classification (GTDB taxonomy): domain Bacteria; phylum Actinomycetota; class Thermoleophilia; order Gaiellales; family JAICJC01; genus JAICJC01. The sequence continues at coordinate 5,630 of JBOHBE010000322.1, read as the reverse complement.
GCGAGCTCTTCACGAGCGTTCCCGGCGAGCTCAAGCACGGCGCGATGGCGCTCGGAACGACCCGCTGGGAGATGGTGCGCGGAGTTGCGATTCCGCAGGTGAGCGGCGGCCTCGTCGCCGCAGTGATGCTGGGGTTCGGGCGCGCGGTCGGCGAGGCGATCGCCGTCGCTCAGGTGATCGGCGGCTCGCTCACTCGCCCCGAAAGCCTCTACGCTCCCGCCGACACGATGGCCAGTCGGCTGGCGGCGCAATACGCCGGAACGGCCACATCGCTCCAGAAGGCATCGCTCGCGTACCTCGCGGTGATCCTGCTCGTGATCAGCCTCATCACGAACCTCGTGGCCCAGGTGATCGTGCGCCGCACCCAGCGAAGGCTCGGGCACAGATGAGCGCCGCGGCCAATCCTCTGATCTCGGGCGGGCGCCGTGGTCGGAGGCGCAAGCTCACAGGCCAGGTCATGGAGGTGCTTGCGACCATCGCCGCCCTGACCGCGGCCGCAGCACTCGCGATCGTCCTCATCTCGGTGGCGCAGCGCGCCATGCCGGCGCTCAACGTCGACTTCTTCACCCAGAACGCCGCGCCGTTCGGCTCGTCGGGCGGCGGGATCAAGAACGCGATCGTCGGCACGCTCATCATCACAGGCATCGCCACCGCGATCGCACTGCCTGCGGGCGTTCTGCTCGCGATATTCAACACCGAGTTCGCCCCGAGGCGGCTCGCCGACACGATCAGCCTCACGCTGAACGTGCTGGCGGGCGTGCCCACGATCGTGATCGGCGTCTTCATCTTCGCTCTTGTGGTCGTCGGCCGCGGGCAGAGTGCGTTCGCCGGCTCGCTGGGCCTGTCGATCGTGATGCTGCCGCTCGTCGCCCGTGCGTCCGAGGAGGTGCTCCGGCTCGTCCCATCTCACCTGCGGGAGGGTGGCATGGCCTTGGGAGCGACCCGGGCGCGCACAGTGATGACAGTGATCCTGCCGACGGCCGTGGGCGGCATCGTGACGGCGACGATCGTCGCCGTCGCCCGAGCTGCGGGCGAGACGGCCCCGCTGCTGTTCACCACGTCGATATTCGTGGGCACCACGGTCAACACCGACCCGAGTCAGGCCATGGCGTCCATCCCGATGGTGATCTTCTCGCTGTCGGAATCGCCCGACCCACACGCGCAGGAGCAGGCGTGGGCGGCGGCTCTTGTCCTCGTCGCCGTAGTGCTCGTCGGGAGCATCGCGGGCAGGTTGCTGTCTCTCCGAACACGCCGCCAGATCGAGCAGGTCCGATGAGGTGCTTCTCCACATATTCACCAACCTGCCACCGGCACGTCACCCTGGGGGGCTCGTCCTGCGACCACCATTCGTGCAAGATATGTCGACCGTGAGCGAACCCGACCGCAAGGTGGAGGCCTCCCAGCCGCCCAGCACGTCTGAGGCTGTGGCGAACCAGTCGCAGGCCAAGCTCGGCGAGCTGGCGGCGCAGCACACACCTGTCCCGGAGGAGCAGCGTGAGCCCGTGCTGCGCCTCGATGGAGTCACGGTCTCGTACTCGGGAGCGCCCGCCGTCTGCGATGTGACGATGGACGTGTTCCGCTACCAGGTGACGGCGTTCATCGGACCGTCCGGGTGCGGCAAGACCACCCTGCTTCGAAGTCTCAATCGCATGAACGACCTCATCACCGGCGCGACGGTCGACGGAACGATCACCTATCACGGGCACGACCTCTATGGCTCGGCCGTCGACCCGGTCGAGGTGCGGCGCCGGATCGGAATGGTGTTCCAGCGCCCGAACCCGTTCCCGAAGTCGATCTACGACAAGGTGGCGTTCGGGCTTCGGCTGCACGGTATGAAGGACAACCTCGACGACCGGATCGAGCGGGCGCTCCACAAGGCCGCTCTCTGGGACGAGGTGAAGGACAGGCTGAAGGCGAGCGCGCTCGCGCTCTCGGGCGGACAGCAGCAGAGGCTGTGCATCGCCCGCGCGCTGGCCATCGAGCCCGAGGTCGTGCTGATGGACGAGCCGGCGTCTGCACTCGACCCGATCGCAACCCAGCGCATCGAGGATCTCGTCGGCGAGCTGAAGCAGGACTACACCATTGTCATCGTGACGCACAACATGCAGCAAGCGGCCCGCGTCGCAGACATGACAGCGTTCTTCAGCGTCGATGTGAAGGACGGCGGGCATCGAAACGGTGTCCTCGTCGAGTACGCGCCCACCGCCGACCTGTTCATCAGGCCGTCCGACTCGCGCACGGAGGCGTACGTCACCGGCAGGTTCGGGTGATCTCCACCAATTCACCTCGGGTGCACCGCCTCGATACCCCAGTGGCCGCTTCGCCGGGGCACCATGGAGGCATGATCACCGAGACCACATTCCAGGAGCAGGTCGAGGCGCTGGAGGAGGACGTCCTCCACTTCGGCCGCGCTGTCGTTTCCTCGCTCAACGCCGTGTCCGACGGGATCCGGCCCGACTGTGCCGTCTTCGAGCATGCGCGCGTCCGCCATGCGTCGGCTGCGCTGCTCCGCAGCCCTGATGCGACGACCCAGGACATCGGTCGGATCCGCGCGGTTCAGGAGGCGGCGCTTCACATCCGCCACATCGAGCGCGCCGTGGCCGCAGACGGCTGGCGCGGCGATCCGCGCCGGCTCGCAGCCGGCCTGGCGCTCGCACTCGACGTCTTCGTCCGCCGCGACCTCTCGGGCCTCAGGGTGCTCGGGCGGATGATCGACGTGATCCTCGAGGATCCCGCGCTCGGAGCGCGGGCCCGCTGCGCCGGCCTGCACGTTCTGGCCGTCGGCGAGGCCTGGAGGATGGCGATCCCGCCCGTGAGCCCGCCGGCTTCGCCGCGCATCCCCGCCGGGGTCGCTTCGTGAACAACAACCGCCGGCCGCCCAGCGTGCTCGTCGTCGAGGACGACCGCGTTATTGCGGGCTCGATCGGCGCGCACCTGCGCCACGCCGGCATGGCGGTCGAGTGCGTCGAGGACGGCGATCGCGCGCTGCGCAAGGTGCGGTTCGAGCGCCCCGATGCGGTGGTGCTCGACCTGATGCTCCCGGGTCTCGACGGCTGGCAGGTGCTCCGCGAGCTCCGCGCTGGCGGCACCGAGTGCCCGATCGTGGTCGTGAGCGCCCGGGCGTCCGAGCAGGACAAGGTGCAGGTGCTGAAGATGGGCGCCGACGATTACGTCGCCAAGCCGTTCGGGATGAGTGAGCTTGTGGCCCGTGTCGAGGCGGTGCTCCGCCGGAGCCGGATCACGCCTCAGGTCGGCCGCCCCGAGAAGCTCTCGATGCCCGGGCTCGAGATCGACCCCGACCTGCACCGCGTCCTCGTGGACGGGGCCGACGCCGGCCTCACGCCGCTCGAGTTCCGGCTGCTCCAGGCCCTCACAGCCGAGAGCGGCCGGGTCCTGACGCGCGATCAGCTCCGCCAGCGCGTCTGGGGCTTGCCCCAGCGGAAGCGCGACCGCTCGGTCGACGTGTGCGTGCGCAAGCTGCGGTCGAAGATCGACCTGCGGTCACGCACGCACGTGTACATCCACACCCACCCGGGCGTCGGCTATCGCTTCGACCCGGTCCCGCGCTGACTTCTCGGCGCTGATGGCACCGTCCCGCGGTCGTTGGACGGCCTGTGGGAGCAGGGCGCTGCGGTACCATCACCGTCCGTGAGCATCGAGCACCAGGCGCCGGCTGTAGCCGAGCCTGACGAGAGCGGCGCCGCATTGGTCGACGAGCTCCTGGCCGAGCTCGACGCCGGGCGGACCGGCCCGCTGGCCGAGTTCGTTCGTGCGTACGTTCGCCGTGCTCCGCCACCGCTTCGCGCCGAGCTGACCGTCGCCGAGCTCGCGGCGCAGGTGCGCAGCGTCTTCGCGTTCGTCAACGGCCGCCCACCCGGCGAGCTGGCCGTGCGCGCCTACAACCCGGAGGTCGACCGCGACGGCTGGTCAGCCTCCGGCTCCGTCGTCGATGTCAACGTCGAGGACTCGCCGTTCCTCGTCGACACGGTCACCTCCGTGATCCACGCCTTCAGCTGCCAGGTACGCGTCGTGCTCCACCCCGTCATGGGTGTCGAGCGGGCCGAGGACGGCACGATTGAGGCCGTGACGCCCGCCCGCGGGGCGCCGCGGCGCGAGTCGGTGATGCACTTCCAGATCGACCGGCGGCTCGACGACGCCGGCCTCGAGGGGCTGGCCGCCTCGCTCGAGCGCAGCCTCCGGGGCCTGCGGCTGGTGGTGCGCGACTTCCTGCCCATGGTCGAGCGGGTCGAGCGCATGATCGAGGCCGCCGAGGCTGCCGGCTCCAGGTACGCCGCCGACGAGATGCACGAGTCGATCGAGTTCCTGAGCTGGCTCACCGACGACAACTTCATCTACCTGGGCTATCGGGAGTATGAGGTCGTCCAGGTCGACGGCCGGCAGGCAGCCAGGATCGCCCCCGAGTCGGGCCTGGGCGTGCTCTCGGACGAGAGCCAGTCGCGGTTTGCGAAGCCGGTGCCGGTGGCCGAGATCGACGATGCGATGCGAGCCCGCATCTTCGGCGGGCCGCTTGTCATCGTGTCGAAGACGAACGCCGAGACGACCATCCACCGCAAGGCGCGGATGGACTACATCGGCGTGAAGCGGGTCGATGCGAGCGGCGAGATCACAGGCGAGCTCCGGCTGATCGGGCTCTTCACGTCGAAGGCCTACGCCGAGTCGGCGAGGCAGATCCCGCTCGTGCGCCGGAAGCTCGAGTCGATCATGCAATGGGAGGACCTGATCGCCGGGTCGCACGACTACAAGGCGGTCGTCGCGCTCTTCGACAGCTACCCGAAGGACGAGCTGTTCGCGGCCACCGCATCCGACCTGCGCGCCACGATCATGGCCCTCCTCGGGATGCAGGAGGAGGGCGGCGTGCGGCTCTTCGTACGCCGCGACCCCGTTCGGCGGACGGTGGCGGCAGTCGTGGCGCTGCCCCGCGATCACGTGTCGACCGAGCTGCGGATCCGGCTCGAGCATCTGTTCGAGCTGCGGTTCGGCGGCCGGGCCGTCGACTACAGCCTCTCGTTCGCCACCGACCCGGCACGGTTCCACTTCACGATCCACATCCCGGCGGGCGACATCCCCGACCCGCCGCTGGCCGAGCTCCAGCGCGAGGTGGCCGACGCCGCCCGCAGCTGGGACGACTCGCTCTCGGACGCGCTCGTCGCCAAGCTCGGCGGGGGGCGCGGCCACGAGCTCGCCCGTCGCTACGCCGCCCGGTTCCCCGACTACTACAAGTCGGCCGCGGGGATCTACCAGGCCACGTTCGACGTCGAGCAGTTCGAGCGCCTCGGTGCCGACCGGCCATACGTGGTCGCGCTCCAGAACGAGCAGGGCACCCTCGAGCCGCTGACCCGGCTCAAGCTGTACAAGACAGGAGGCAAGGCCCCGCTGACCGATCTTCTGCCGCTCCTCGAGCAGCTCGGCCTGACCGTCGTCGAGGAGGTGCCGACGCGTCTGGTCGGCGCCGGCGAGGACGGCCGCTACCTGCACGACTTCGGCGTGCTCGGCCCAGCCGGAAAGCAGCTCGACCTCGAGCGAATGGCCGACATCGTCGCCGACACGGTGGGTGCCGTCTGGGAGGGGCGGGCCGGGTCGGACTGGCTGAACCGGCTGGTCGTCACCGG
>JBOHBE010000321.1:0-1812 GCA_050698235.1 Gaiellales bacterium | reverse complement strand
GTGGCGGAGTGGGACGACGAGGCTGTCGACGGCGCCCGCCGCCTGCTGCACGCGCTCGGGTTCCACGGCATCTCGCAGGTCGAGTACAAGCGCGACCCGCGGGACGGAACGCTGCGGCTGATGGAGGTGAACGCGCGCCTGTGGCAGTGGCACTCGCTGGCTGCCGCGTGCGGTGTCGACCTCGTGCAGATGGCCTACCGCGACGCGGTCGGCGAGCCGGTCGCGACGCGGACAAGCCGGGGAGCCGGGCGGCGCCGGTGGGTCGCCGTCGTCCGCCACGTCCGCGAGAGCCGCCGCGAGAAGCTGGGGCTGCGCCGCACGCTGGCGCCGCTCCGCCCGCCGTTCACCGAGCCGGTGTTCTCATTGCGCGACCCAATGCCCGGCGTCCACCAGCTGGTGGGCGCCCTCCGCTCCTCGTGACGCAACATCGGGGTCCGACCCCGATGTTGCGCGCGATCACTCGTAGCCGAGGTCGCGGAGGCGCTCGAGGATACCGGCCTCCTCCTCCGAGGAGTAGACGTCCGCGTCGCCGTCCGACGACTCCGCAGCAACGCTGACCGCCTCGTCGGCCGGGGCGAGCATCGCCTCGATCGGCGGCTCGAGGCCGTCGCTTGAAAGGCCGTGCAGGCGAAGTACCGTGGCGGCGAGCTGCGTGATCTCGCTGCCCTCGGGAACCGTGCCGGGGCGGATGCCAGGCCCCGCTGCGGCGATGATGCCGGTCACGCCGTGGTGGCCCGAGTAGCCGTAGAAGTGCTCGGGGTCGAGCGTGTCGTGGCGCACGAAGACGTCGGGCCAGTCGCGGCGCGACGACTCGACGTGCACGCGCTCGTCGCGCGGGATCAACACCAGCTCGGGCGCCCGGTCGAGGTGCGGCCCGTGGTAGATGTCGCGCTTTCGCAGCACCTCGAAGAGCGGCTCGCCGGTCTCGGGGTGGGGGATCGCCTCGAAGTCGCGCGCGAGCCTGTCGGCGAAGGCCGCGTCGTCGCGGGCGGCGGTCGCCTCGCCAAGGTAGATCTGGCCGCCGGTCGCAAAGCAGTACGCGCGAGTGCGGCCGAAGTCGACGTCGGCGAACGCCCGGTCCTCCGGGGGCCGCGGCAGAAACGGGACGAGGTCGAGCAGCCTCCCGTACCAGGTCGTCGTGCGCGCCAAGCGCCCGTCGGCCAGCGCCACCTTCCGCAGGCCGCTTCGCAGGTAGCGCTGAAGCGAGCGGCGGCGGTAGCGCAGGTGCCCGGCCCGCCGCAGCCACTCGTTGGCATGGAACGTCCAGTAGATCGGCTTCATGCCGTGGTCGGACATGATGATCGCCGTTGGCTCCTCGCCGTAGTGCTCGCGCGCAGCGTCGATCAGCTCACCGCAGACGCGATCCACCGCCTGGTAGACCTGCACCAGCTCATCCCCGGACGCGGCCGGATCGTGGGCCGGATGCGCCGGGTCGAGGCGCGCGTACCCGAGGTGGCCGGCGAAGTCGGTGCTCATGAAGTCGACCGCGAGGACGCCGAGGTCAGGCTCGAGCTCGAAGCACGTCCGGCACGCCTCGCCGATCTGGTCGACATGGGCGATCAGCGTCGCGGCGTAGCGGCCGAAGTCCTCCCACCAGCGCTCCTTCATCGGATGGTGGGCCGTCACGAGTCCGGGGACGCGCTCCTCGATCACGCGCGCCGCCGTCTCGGGAAGGATCTCTGGCCTCTCGGGCCCGCCGTAGCCGCTCACGACGACGCCGTCGAAGGCCTCCGCCGGGTACGTGAACGGCACCGTGACGAAGGCCGAGCGGACGCCCCCGGCCCCGAGCAGTCGCCACAGAGGCGCGCCTGA
>JBOHBE010000320.1:0-3441 GCA_050698235.1 Gaiellales bacterium | reverse complement strand
CGGTCGTGCCCCTCCCCGGCCTCGCACCGGTGGCGATGCAGGAGGGCCGCTACGCCGCCCGCCTGATCCGCGAGAGGGCGCGCGGGCGCACCACGGCCCCGTTTCGCTACCGCGACAAGGGCAACCTGGCCACGATCGGCCGATCACGGGCCGTCGCCGACGTCAAGGGCCTGCACCTGTCGGGGTTCGCGGCCTGGGTGCTGTGGCTGGCGGTGCACCTGGTCTACCTCGTCGGCTTCCAGAACCGGCTGCTCGTCATGCTGCGGTGGTCGATCAGCTTCCTCACTCACGGCCGCGGCGCCCGCCTGATCGGCGCGTGGGAGCCGGCCGCTGAGTCCCCGCCGAAGCGCACGAAGCACGCCGCGTGAGAAAAACGACCGATCGTGCTATCTTTACGGCTGTGATGGCCCAGTCCGAAGCGACCGAGACCGCGAGCGCGCGCCGGCAGCGGTCTGACGGCCGCCGCAGCCGGGACGCCATCCTCGACACCGCGGCGCGGCTCGCGACGGTCGAGGGCCTGGAGGGCCTCTCCATCGGCGGCCTCGCCGAGCGCACGGGTATGAGCAAGAGCGGCCTCTATGCGCACTTCAAGTCGAAGGAGGAGCTCCAGCTCGCCACGATCGACACCGCGGCGGAGCTCTTCAACGCCGAGGTTGTCGCGCCCGGTATCGCCGTGCCGCCCGGCCGCGCGCGCCTGTGGGCGCTCTCGGACGAGTTCCTGGCGCACCTCGAGCGCGACGTCTTCCCGGGCGGGTGCTTCTTCGCCTCCGTGGCGGCCGAGATCGACACCCGTCCCGGCCGCGTGCGCGATCGGATCGTCGAGTTCATCGAGGGCTGGGTCGGGCAGCTCTTCCTGGCGGTGAAGGACGCGCAGGCCGCCGGCGAGATCGACCCGGCCGAGGATGCCGAGCAGCTCACGTTCGAGATCGACGCGATGCTGCTCATGGCGAACGCGGCCTATGTCCTGAGTCCCAGCGCGGGGGTGCTCGACCGCGGGCGGCGCGGCATCGAGAGGCTCATCGGCCCGGCGCCGGCTCGGTAGGCTCCCCGCGATGCTGGAGCTTCGCCCCAACTGCGAGCGCTGCGACCGCGACCTGCCGCCCGGCGCCCACGCCCGCATTTGTAGCTACGAGTGCACGTTCTGCGTCGATTGCGCCGAGGGCGCGCTCGCGAACGTCTGCCCGAACTGCGGCGGCGGGTTCGTGCCGCGGCCCTTCCGGCCCCGCGGCGAGTGGCGCGAGGGCACCGGCCTCGAGCACGATCCTCCCGGGCCGCGCCGCCGAGAGCTGAAGTACACCGAGGCCCAGGTGAGCGACCTCGTGCAGAGGCTCCGCGCCGTCGCGCCGCGCGACCGCTAGGCCCGCTCCGCCAGCGCGGCCTCGTGCGCCCGCCGGATCGCCTCGACGCTCGCGTCCACGTCGGCGGCGGTCGTCGACCAGTTCGAGACCGAGATCCGAAGCAGCCGCTCGCCGCGCCACGTCGTCGCGCCGAGCCAGCACGTCCCGTCGTCCTGCACGAGCCGCTCGACGCGATTCGTGAGCGCCTCGTCGCCGACGCGTACGAGCACCTGGTTCAGGACGACGTCGTTTGCGACCTCGCACCCGTCGAGCGCGTCGAGGCGCTCGGCGAACCGGCGGGCCAGCGAGCAGCAGCGATCGATGAGGTCGGCGACGCCGGACCGGCCGAGCGATCGGAGTGCCGCCCACGTCGCGAACCCCCGGGCCCGGCGCGACGACTCGAGCGTGAAGTCGCCGCCCCCGAACGTCCGCCCCTCGACCTGGCCGGAGAGATACGAGGCGACGTACGCCATCGCGCCGGCGTGCACCTCCGGATGCGCGCAGAAGGCGTAGCCGGAGTCGTACGGGACGTTCAGCCACTTGTGCCCGTCACATCCCCACGAGTCGGCGAGCTCGACTCCGTCCACGAGCGCGGCGGTCGTCTCGCTCGCAGCAGCCCAGAGTCCGAACGCGCCGTCCACATGGAGCCATGCCCCGTGCGCGCGGGCGGCGGTGGCGATCGCCCTCAGCTCGTCGCAAGCTCCCGTGTTCACGTTGCCCGCCTGCGCGCAGACGATGGTCGCGCCGTCGGGGCCGGCCGCGAGCCTTGCGGCCAGCGCGTCGGCGTCCATGGCCCCGTTCGCCGTCGCGGGCACCTCGTCGATCGAGCCGTCGCCGAGCCCGAGCAGGCGGAGCGACCGATCGACAGTCGCGTGCCGCTCGACGCTTGCGATGACTCGCAGCCGGGGGGCTCCGAAGAGCCCGTCACGGTCGGCGTCCCACCCGTGCGCGGCGAGCACGTGCGACCGGCCGGCGGCCAGGCCGACCGTGTTGGCGCCGCCGGCGCCGGTGACGTACCCCACGGACGCCGAGGCCGGCACGCCGAGGAGCTGCTTCAGCCACGAGCCGGCGACGTCCTCGAACGCGAGCGATGCGGGCGAGAGCGCGCCGTTGAAGGCGTTCTGATCCCAGCCCGAGGTGAGCAGGTCGGCGACGAGCGCCGCGTCGAGCGAGCCGCCGACGACGAAGCCGAAGTAGCGCGGCCCCGCCGATCCCATGAGGCCCGGGGCGGCCGAGGCGACGAGCTCGTCGATCACGGTGTCGACGGGCGTTGGGCCGGGCGGCAGCGTGGGATCGAGGTGCGACGCGACGGCCTTGCGGGTCGAGACCGGGCTGACGCGTCCGTCACGCACGCGGCGAGGAAAAGTGCGAGCATCGTTCCGATCAGCCGCTGGTGCACGATACGACCTCCATAGCCTGCCACGAATCCATGGACGCCCTCGAAGCGCTCTCAACCCGGACGAGCCCGGCCGCCCTCACCGAACCCGCTCCCGATTCCGCCACCATGGAACGGCTGCTGCACGCCGCGATGCGTGCACCCGACCACGGGCGCCTGCGTCCATGGCGATTCATCATCATAGACGGCGACGCGAGGCAGGCGTTCGGCGCGATTCTCGCCGAGGCGCTGCGCGCACGCGAACCCTCCACGGCGGAATCGGTGCTCGACCGCGAACGCGCGAAACCCCTGCGGGCGCCGCGCATCGTCGTCGTCGCAGCCGAGCTTCGCGAGCGCCGGGGGGTACCTGAGATCGAACAGGTGATCGCCGCCGGCGCCGCGGCCCAGAACCTCCTGGTCGCCGCACACGCTTCGGGCTACGGTGGATTCTGGCGTACCGGTCAGGCCGCGTACGACGACACCGTCAAGCATGCGCTGGGACTCGCGTCGAAGGACGCGATCGTCGGGTTCATCTATCTCGGAACCCCGACCGGAGTGGGCCCGCTTCCCGCCGGCGACGGCGTCACGCGCGTCATCCGCTGGTCGGGGCCGCGCTGGTCGGGGACGCAAACGGAGTCCGATTCGGGTCGCTGACGGCGCCGGCGTGACCCATATCGCGCAACGAAGGTGTCGCATGCGCGCTGCTTACAGCCACCGGAGCGCCGCAGC
>JBOHBE010000319.1:0-4397 GCA_050698235.1 Gaiellales bacterium | reverse complement strand
TTCCGGAGCGCCGTCTGGATCGCGTCGCGCTCGCCAACCGTGGCGGCGGGGTCGCGCGACTCGGCCGGCTCCGAGCGCAGCCGGCGCTCGAGGTGGCCCCGGCGGCGCTCCCCTCGGCGCTCGTTCATCCGGATGTTGCGGGCGACTCCGAGGAGCCATGGGAGCGGATCGGGCGGCACCGCGTCGAGCCGCCGCCAGCAGACCAGGAACGTCTCGGCGGTGACGTCATCAGCCAGCTCCGGATCGCGCCGCCACATGTACGCCCGCACCGCCTCGCGATGCGCGTCGAAGAGCGCCGTGAACCGTGCCTCTCGTCTGTCATCGGTCAAACCCGTCCTCCGTCTTCGGGGGCTGTCCCCCCTCTATGTCCGGACCGGGCGTCGCGATTGCGTCAGACGGCGAGCGTCGCGAGCAGGTCGGCCTCGCGCTCGGGCGTGAGCGCGGCCGCCGACCGCACCTCCGGGTGCTCACGGTCCCAGTCGAGCGTGTCGCGAACGACGTCGTCGATCGACCGGAACGCGAGCCCCGCCGCGATGGCCCGGGCCGAGCTGATCTGCATGAAGCCGGCGTCGGTCGGGTTGGCGCCCTCCCCAACCCACAGCGGCAGCTCGCTCCACGGCTCGACACCGGCCTCGATCAGCGCCGCCTCATCGGTCCATACGGGCCGGGCATCCGAGCCGGACACGCGCACGCACGCATCGAAGAGCTCCACCATGCCGGTCTGGGCAGCGGGGCCACAGGCGTTCATGACGCCGGTGAGACCGCGGTGCGCGGCCGTGAGCATCCACGCCGCGAGGTCGCGCCCGTCGATGAACTGGACCGGGCGCTCCGGGCCGCCGGGCAGGAGCACGTCGCCGCCGGCGGCGATCCTCCGCGGCCAGTAGGTGAAGCGGTCCGACGGGTCCCACGGGCCGACGATGAGCCCCGGGCGCACGTTCAGCACCCGGCCCGGCATCGCCGCGTCAGCCGCCTCCTCGCACAGGGCTTTCAGGCCGCCGTACGTCTCGCCGTCGACCACCTCGGTCGCAGGGTCGTCCAGCACGGCGACCGGTGCCGACTCGTCGAGGCCGGGCTCACCGACATCGCCGTACACCGACTCGCTGGACACGAACGTGTAGTGCCCGCACCGGTCCGCCAGGGCGCGCGCCGACGCGGCCACGACCCGCGGGACGTAGCCGCACGTGTCGACCACGGCGTCCCACTCGGCACCGGCCAGGGCGGCGAGCCCGCCGTCGCGATCGCCCGAGATGCGCGTGACCCGCCCGGCGAAGAGCTCGGGGTTCGTCTGCCCGCGGTGAAAGAGCGTGACGTCGTCGCCCGCGGCGAGCGCCGCGTCGACCAGGTGCCGGCCGAGGAAGTGCGTGCCTCCGAGGACGAGCAGCCGCACCGGCGCTACGCCTTCGCGATCCCGAGCTCCGGCCCGGGCTCGACGGAGACGGCGAGGGTCTCGGCGGCGATCCAGTCCCCATGCTCTGCGAAGGCGCTCGTCGTGTCGCCGTCCCGCTCCGGGTACGTGAGCCGGATACGGTCGATGATCTCGAGGCCGGCGTCCTTGCGCATGTCCTGGATCTGTCGGATCAGGTCGCGCGCGACCCCCTCGAGCCTGAGCTCCGGCGTGATCTCGGTATCGAGCGCGACCACGAAGCCGTCGCCGTCGGTGACGGCGAACCCCTCCCGGGCGCGGCTGCGGAGCTCGAACTCGCCGGGCTCGAGCGTCCAGTCGCCGACCTGCACCGAGTCGCCGCGCAGCTCGAACTGGCCCTCGCGCAGGAGGCCGCGGATCATCGCCAGGTCGCGGCCGTGCTTGGGCCCCAGCACCTTGAGCATCGGGACGACCTCGGTCTGGGCGAACTCCTCGGCCGAGGTCGCCAGGCGCACCGCCTTCACCCCGAGCTCGGCGCCGATCAGGTCGACATGCTCACCGACCTGGCGCCGACGGTCGGCGTGGTCGGTCGCGACGATCACCTCGGCGAGCGGCTGGCGCAGCTTCAGGTTGGCCTCCGAGCGCGCCCTGCGGCCGAGCTCCACGACCGTCCGCACCGACTCGAGCGACGCGACCAGGCCGGCGTCGTCGAGGGCGTCGATCGGCTCGGGATAGCCGGCCAGGTGCACGCTGGGCTCGGCGTCGGCGCAGACGCCGCGCACGAGGTTCTGCCACATCTCGTCGGCGAGGAACGGCATGACCGGCGCGACGCAGCGCACGGCCTGGACGAGCGCGTACCAGAGCGTCTCGTGGGCCGCCCGCGTCGAGGCCTCGTCGTCGGACTTCCAGAACCGCGACCGCGAGAGGCGCACGTACCAGTTCGAGAGGTCGTCGACGTGGGCCTCGAACGCGCGCACGAGCCGGGGCGAGTCGTAGACGTCGAGCGCCGCCCGGCACTCGCGCACCAGGCCCTGCGTGCGGGCGACGACCCAGCGGTCGAGCGGCTGCATGCCCTCGGCTCGCGGGCCGCCATCAAGCGTCGAGACCTCCGGCTGGAAGTCGTTGATCCCCGCGTAGGTGACGAAGAAGGCATAGGTGTTCCACAGCGTGAGCAGCCGCTTCTTCACGTCGCTCGCCCGCCCGTAGCCGAAGTTCAGATTCTGGGCCGGCGGCTGGGCGGCGTACATCCAGCGCATGACGTCGGCGCCCATCTCCTCGATCGCATCCTCGAACCAGATCGCGTTCCCCCACGACTTGTGCATGGGGCGGCCTGTCTCGTCGTTCACCTTCTCGTAGGTGAGCACCCGCCTGTACGGCGAGCGGCCGTCCAGCGTGACCCCCATGAAGAGCATCGAGTAGAACCAGAGCCGGATCTGCTCGCGCATCTCCGACACCCAGTCGGCCGGGTACCACTTCTCCCAGTGCGCCTGGTCGGGCAGGTCGGCGATCGTTACCTCGACACCCGCGCCCTCGGCGTAGCCCGCCTCGACGAACGCCTCGTTGTGCCAGCCGAGCGTCGAGAACGGGACGATCCCGGCGTCGAGCCAGGCGTCGCCGACGTCGGCGACGCGGCGCGCGTCCCCGGCGCACTGGCCGCAGCGGATGACGACATCGTCGATCCAGGGCCGGTGCAGCTCCTCGAGCCCCTCGGTGCCGCGCACCGCCTGCTCCCGGAGCTCGGCCTTCGACCCGACCACGGTCAGGTGACCGTCCTCGCAGAAGTAGAACGGCAGCGGCAGGCCCCAGTAGCGCTTGCGGCTGATGCACCAGTCGCCCATGTTGCGCAGCCAGTCCTCCATGCGCTTCGCGTACTGGGGCGGTGTCCACTCCACCTTGCGGGCCGCCTCGATCATCGGCCCTCGAATCTCGTCGCAGCCGATGAACCACTCGTCCACCAGCCGGTAGATGAGCTCGGTGCCGCACCGCCAGCAGACGGGGTAGCGGTGCGTGATCTCGCCGTCGGCGACGAGCCGGCCCCGCTGGCCCAGGTCGTCGACGATCATCTGGGCGGCCTCGGCGGTGACGTGGCCGTGCAGCCAGCCGTAGCCGCCGACGAAGGCGCCGGCCTCGTCGACCGGGATGAGCGGCTCGAGGCCCTCGCGCTTGCCGAGCTCGAAGTCCTCCTCGCCGCAGCCGGGAGCGATGTGGACGATGCCCGTCCCCTCCTCCATCGACACGTCCTCCCACGCGACGACCCGGTTCTCGAACCCCTGCTGGGCGGGCAGCTCGTCGAACGGCGCCGTGTAGGTGAGCCCGACCAGCTCCGAGCCGCGCACCGTGCCGAGCACCCGGCCGCGGATGGGGCTCGCCTCGAGCCGCGCTGACGCGACGATCGCGACGCCGGCCGATGTCTCGACGCGGGCGTACTCCGCGTCGGGCCGGACGGCGGCCGCGACGTTGGCCGGGAGCGTCCACGGCGTCGTCGTCCAGACCACCAGGTACTCGCGGTCGCGGCCGTGAAGCGGCAGGCGGACGTGCAGCGACGGGTGCGTCAGATCCTTGTACGAGTCGATCAGCTCGTGCTGGGAGAGCGACGTGCCGCAGCGCGGGCACCACGGCATCGAGCGGTGGCCCTGGTAGAGCCAGCCGCGCTCGTTGCACACCTGGAGGAAGCCCCAGATGTATGAGATGTTCGGGTCGGTCATCGTGTAGTACGACCGCTCCCAATCCATCCACTGGCCGAGCCGCTTCGACTGGGCAGTGAGGTCGCCGGAGAAGTGCGCGACCCGGTCGCGGCAGGCGCGCGAGAACCGGGCGAGCCCGTACTCCTCGATCTCGCGCTTCGAGTTGAGGCCGAGCTCCTTCTCGACGCCGACCTCGACCCAGAGGCCCTGGCAGTCGAACCCGTTCTGGTACAGCAGGTCGCAGCCCCGCATGGCCGCGTAGCGCTGCCAGATGTCCTTCAGCGTGCGGCCCCACCCGTGATGCACGCCCATCGGGTTGTTGGCCGTGATCGGGCCGTCGAAGAACGAGT
>JBOHBE010000318.1:0-2679 GCA_050698235.1 Gaiellales bacterium | reverse complement strand
CTGACGAGGCGGTCACTGCACTGGCCGGCGGCATCGAGACGCTTGTGAAGCCGGCCGGCGAGCCGACGGTGGCGATGGTGGCCGACATCGCCGAGCAGCTGGCCGCGCTCCGGCCCGACGCCGTCGTGGCGATCGGCGGCGGGTCGGCGCTCGACGTGGGAAAGGGCGCGCGGGCAGCGCTCAGCCTGGGCGTCCCCGCGGCCGACCTCTACGCCGGGCGGGCGGCGATCGCCGAGCCGCGGATCCCGCTTGTGGCTCTGCCCACCACGTCGGGCACCGGGTCGGAGGTGTCGGGCGGCTCGGTCGTCACAGACCCCGAGACGGGCCGAAAGCTCGGGATCGCCTCACCGCTCATGCGCGCCCAGCACGCGCTCGTCGATCCGCTCGCCACCCTGGGACTGCCGCAGAACGCAACGATGGAGACCGGGGCCGACGCGCTGGCCCAGGCGATCGGCGGCGTCACCGTTCGAAACGGCAACCCGGGCTCGGTCGCGCTCGGGCTCGAGGCCTGCCGGTACGTCGCCGCAGGGTTCGCGCGAGCCGTGGCCGACGGCTCCGATCGCGAGGCCCGCGCCCAGATGTCGCTCGGCAGCCTCCTCGCCGGCCTCTCGATGAACCTCTCGGACTGCGGTGCCGACCACGCGCTTGGCCACGCGATCGGCGCCGGGCTCCACCTCCCCCACGGGCTCGCGGTCGGCCTCGTCCTCGCCGAGACGCTGGACGTCTCACGGGCGTCGTGCGCCGCGCGCCTCGAGCGGGTGGCCGACGCGCTCGGCGAGCCCGACGACGGCTCGGGCGACGGCTCACGGGCCGTCACAGCTGTTCGACGGCTGCTCGCCGTGGCCGGCTTCCCGACCTGCGCCGGCGCCGGGGTCACTCCGGATGCGATCGAGGCGCTCGTCCGGGCGGCCGTCGAGGACTACTGCCTCGCCGTCGACGGCCACGACTGGTCGGAGGCGGACGTGCGCGCGGCGTTCGCCGCAGCGGTCGCGCTCAGCGCGCGATGAGCACCTGGATGCGGCCGTCCTCCACGCGCACCCGATGGGTGCGCACCGATTCGAGCGCCGGGCCGGTTCGCGCCTCGCCCGAGCGCAGGTCGAAGATCGACCCGTGGCACGGGCACTCGACTTCGTCGGCGGTCAGCCGCCCGTCCGACAGGGGGCACTCCTCGTGGGTGCACGTGTCGTCGAACGCGTAGAGCCGGCCGCCGGCCCGCGCGACGGCCACAGGATCCGCGGGGTCGCCGACCACCACCATCGTCCCCTCGGCGAGGTCCGCGTCCACGCCCGCGTCGGTCCACTCGTCCATCAGTCCCACCGGACGTGGAGCGCGGTCGGCGCGCGGAACTCCCAGCCCGAGAGCTCGACCTCGTGGTCGGGGTCGAGCCGCAGGGTCGGGAGGCGGTCGAGCAGCATCTCGAGCGGCAGGCGCACCTCGTGGCGGGCGAACGGCGCGCCGGCGCAGTGGTGCGCGCCGAGCCCAAACGCTGCGTGCGCCCCGCGGCGGTCGATGTCGTAGCGGTCGGCGTCGGGCCAGTGGCGGTCGTCGCGGTTGGCCGACGCCAGGACGGCGGCGAGCGCATCCCCCGGCTCGAGCTCCACGCCCGAGAGCGTCACCGGCTCCGTCACCTGGCGCGTCTGCGTGCCGACGGGCGAGTGCCAGCGCAGCGCCTCCTCGATCGCGGGGCGGAGCAGGCCGTGGTCGGCGCGGACGCGTACCAGCGTCTCGGGATGGGTCAGGAGCGCCCACAGACAGATCCCGAGCGCGTGCCCCGGCTCCTGCATCCCGCCCAGCAGGATCAGCTTGAGGTTCGAGAGCACCTCGGCCCTCGTCGTGTCGGCGGCCAGCATGTGCGAGAGGACGCTCGCGTCGGGCTCGTGCTCGAGCCGGTCGAGGAGCGGGCCGATACGGGCGTCGATCTCGGCGCTCGTCGTGTCGGCGACGGCCTGCTTCTCGGCGTCCTGCTCGAAGTTGGCTCCGCCGGTCGCGAGGTCGCCGAACCACCGCCTGAGCGTCTCGGCGTCGAGGTCGCCGAGCCCCATCACCGCGCCGAGCGCCAGCACCGACACCGGCTCGCAGTACGTGCCCATGAGCTCGGCGCCCGGGCCGTCCGCGATCGCGTCGAGGTGGCGCCGGGCGATCGGCTCGATCACGCCGGGCGCGTAGCCCTCGACCGTGCGCGGGCGCATCGGCGCATCCATGCCGGCCCGCATCCGCGCGTGGTCGGCGCCGTCGACGGTGAGGACGTTTCGGCCCAGCGTGCGGGCCAGCGGCGAGGCGTCGACATCGGCGGTGAAGACCTCGGGATGGGTGGCGACGAACTGCACGTCGTCCCAGCGCGTGACCAGACGCAGGCCGACGGCCGGCACGAAGCAGACCGGCTCCTCCTCGCGCAGGCGCGCGTAGATCGGGAACGGGTCGGCCTCGAGCGCCTCGACCGTGATCGATGCCCCGAGCTCAGAGGTGGTGGGTGTACTCACGGAACTCCCAGTCGGTCACCCAGCTCCGCGCGCGGGCCAGCTCGGCGTCCTTGTTCACCCGGAAGATGCGGATGAGCTCGGTGCCCATCGCGTTCGTGACGTACTCGTCCGCCTCGAGCGCTGCGAGCGCCCCCTCGAACGTGTCGGGGAGCGGGGTCATCGACTCCACGTCCGGGTGCTCGTAGATCAGGCCCTCGAT
>JBOHBE010000317.1:0-2956 GCA_050698235.1 Gaiellales bacterium | reverse complement strand
CTCCCGAGCGCGCCGATGTACGGGGCGTCGGAGCGCAGTGCTGGGCCCAGCGCGGGCTCGTCGAAGCGCGGGTCGTGCGTCAAGACGACCACGTACGTCGCGTCGTCGACCGGGTGGTGGTCGTAAGCCATCGCCGGCCACCCGACGATGATCTCGTCGGCGTCCGGCAGCCGCTCCGGCGTCGCGAACTTCGCGCGCGCGTCCGAGACGATCGTCGTGAAGCCGACCTGCTTCGCCATCCGGCACAGCGCCTGCCCGGTGTCGACGGCGCCGAAGATGACGACGACGGGCGGCGGGGCGAAGTGCTCGACGAAGGTGGTCTCGTCGGTGCGGGCGGCGCTCGAGTGGCCCTCGCCCTCGCCGTACGCCTTGGCGCCGGCGGCGTCGCCGTTCAGGGTGGTGGTGACCGACAGCCGCTCGCCGGTCTGGACGGCCGAGTCGATCCGGTCGAGCTCCTCGGGGTCGAGCATCTGGACGAACACCTCGATCTCGCCGCCGCACGGCAGGCCGACGTCGAACGCGTCGTCGTCTGAGATCCCGTACTGGAGGAGCTGCGGCGGGCCGCCCGCGAGGACCTCCTCGGCACGCAGGTAGACGTCGGACTCGACGCACCCACCCGAGACCGACCCCACCATCTCGCCGGCCGACGAGACCGCCAGCCGCGAGCCGAGCGGGCGGGGGGCGGAGCGGCGCGTGTCGACCACCGTGGCAATCGCGACCCGATCGCCGTTGGCGAGCATCCTGCGCACGTCCCCCATCACGTCTCGCATGCGAGAAACGTAGCATTGGGAGGGCGAAGGAGCGGGGTTCTCATTTGCCCGCCTCCTCGCTGCGCCACTACAGTTCCGGGCGCTGATGAAGACGTACTCCGCCAAGCCGCGCGAGATCACGCGCAACTGGTACGTGGTCGACGCCGAGGCCAAGACGCTCGGCCGGCTCGCCACGCAGATCGCGGGCGTCCTGCGCGGCAAGGGCAAGCCGGCCTACACGCCGCATGTCGACTCGGGCGACTTCGTGATCGTCGTGAACGCGGAGAAGATCCACGTCACCGGCAAGAAGCTCGACCAGAAGATCTACTACCACCACTCCGGCTACCCCGGCGGGCTCCGCGAGCGCACGCTCCGCGAGCAGCTCGACCGCCGGCCGGAGGAGGTGCTGCGCAAGGCCGTGAAGGGCATGCTCCCCAAGAACAAGCTCGCCGCGATTCACCTCAACAAGCTCAAGATCTACGCAGGCCCCGACCATCCGCATGCGGCCCAGAGCCCGGCGCCGCTCGAGGAGGCTCCCTGATGGCAGACCAAGCCGTTGCCTACCGTGGCACGGGCAAGCGAAAGACGTCGGTCGCGCGCGTGGTGCTCGTCCCGGGCGCCGGCGTCGTGACCGTGAACGGCCGGCCGGTGGAGGAGTACTTCCCGCGCCAGACGCTGCGCGCGATCGCGACGTCGCCGCTCGCGCTCACCGGCACCGACGCGACCTACGACGTCCGCGCGCGCATCGACGGCGGCGGCATCTCAGGCCAGGCGGGCGCGCTCCGCCACGGGATCTCGAAGGCGCTCATCGAGGCCGACGCGAACCTGCGCACCGACCTGAAACGGCAGGGGTTCCTGACCCGCGACGCCCGCCAGGTCGAGCGCAAGAAGGCCGGCCTGAAGAAGGCCCGCAAGCGGCCGCAGTTCTCGAAGCGCTGATCCCGAGCCCTTGACAGCGCTCCGCAAGCTGTTCGGGACAGACGGCGTGCGGGGGGTCGCCGGCGTCGATCTGACCGAGGACCTGGCCCGCGAGTTGGGGGCGGCGGCGACCGCCGTCGCCGGCCCGGGGTGCAGGGTCGTGCTGGGCCGCGACACGCGCGAGTCGGGCCCGGCGCTCGAGGCGGCCCTCGTCGAGGGCATCGTCGCCGGCGGAGGCGCCGCGCTCACGGTCGGGGTCATCCCGACTCCCGGCGTCGCAATCCTGGTGGGCCGGCTCGGCGCCGACCTGGGCTGCGTCATCTCGGCCTCGCACAACGCGTACACCGACAACGGCATCAAATTCCTCGGCGCAGATGGGCGCAAGCTGCCCGACGCCGTCGAGGCCGACGTCGAGGCGGCGATGGGCTCGGCCCCGGCCCCGGGCGGCGGCAGCGTCGAGCCGGTCGAGGACGCCGCCGAGCGCTACGCCGACTGGCTGCTCGAGACCTACGGCGAGGGCGTGCAGGGCGATCGCCTGGTGGTGTTCGACTGTGCGAACGGGGCCGCCGCGGTCGCCGCCCGCCGGCTCGCCGAGGGCGTCCATCTCGACGCCCGGTTCATCGGCGCCGACCCCGACGGCCGGAACATCAACGAGGGGGTCGGCTCGACGCACCTCGAGGCTGTGGCCGCGGCCGTCGAGGCCGCCGAGGCGGACTGCGGGCTGGCGTTCGACGGCGATGCCGATCGCTGCCTCGCGGTCGACCGGCGCGGCCGCCCGGTGAACGGCGACGCGATCATCGCGGCGCTTGCGATCGAGCGGCACGGCCGCCACGCGCTGGCGGGCGACCGGGTTGTCGTCACGTCGATGACGAACCTGGGCTTCCACCGCCTGATGCGCGAGCACGGGATCGCGGTCGAGGTGACCGACGTCGGCGACCGCTACGTGCTCGAGCGGATGCTCGAGACGGGCGCGACGCTCGGCGGCGAGCAGTCCGGCCACGTGATCGACCTCGAGCACCACACGACCGGCGACGGGCTCGCGACTGCGCTCATGCTGCTCGGCGTCCTCGACCGGCTCAACGTCTCGATGGAGGAGGTCGTCGACCTCGTGCGGCCCTTCCCGCAGAAGCTCGTGGCCGTGCCCGCCGATCGGGGCGCGCTGGAGGGCGCCGACCGGATCTGGCAGGAGGTGCGGGCCGCCGAGGCGAAGCTTGGGGAGGATGGCCGCGTGGTGCTTCGCGCGTCGGGCACCGAGGCGGTCGTGCGGGTCATGGTCGAGGCCGCCGATG
>JBOHBE010000316.1:0-3054 GCA_050698235.1 Gaiellales bacterium | reverse complement strand
ATGACGGCCGCGACCATCGGCAGGTGCAGATAGCTGTAGGAGTCGCGGGCGATGGCGGCCTGCTCCGCCCCGGTGGCCTCGGCCAGGCGGCGCGCGGCGACGATGGCGACGACGTCGAAGTACGTCCACCACATGGTCGTGATCACGAGGATGCCGAGCGTCGCGGCGGTGATCGTGCGCACGTTGAGGTCGAGGTTGCCTGCGCTCACGCCGAGCGCCACGACCGATTCGCCGAGGGCGACGATCAGGATGAGCCCGTGGCGCTCGCTGAAGTGGCCGGGCGAGAGCTTCCAGCCGCCCGAGTCCTGGAGCGCAGGCCCGGCGAAGTCGATCACGAGGGCGACGATCCACACGGCCTCGCGCAGCCCCGAGTCGAGGAACGACGCGGCGAGGATCAGGAGCGGCCCGGCGATCGCGGTCGGCGTCAGCTTCAGCACCGATGCCAGGAGCTCGGGCTGACCGCGAGCGGCGACGGCGTAGAGGACGAGGTGGAGCAGGCGGACGACCAGGTACGCCGAGGCGAAGAGCGCGCCGGTGCCGCCGAATGCGTGCGGCGCAGCGAGCGCAGCGACGAGCATCGCCGCCATGACCGCGATCATGACGATCCGCGTCGATCCCTCCTCGAGGTTGATCGTCGTGGCGAGCCAGGCGTATGCGCCCCATGCCCACCAGACGGCGGCCAGGACGAGCATGCCGCGGAGCACGCCCCGCGGGGTCGGATCGGCCGCCATCAGCGCCGTCACCTGGGTGAAGCCAAAGACGAAGACCAGGTCGAAGAAGAGCTCGAACGGCGTGACCGCGCGCTCGACCGGTTCTGCGACTTCGCCCGCGAGGATCTCGGACTCGCTCATGGCGGCGAGAGTAGCCGCCGGGTCAGTCGACCGGGACAGCCGAGGCGAGCATCGCCCGCACCGCGCGCTCGTTGGCGGCGACGTTCGGCCCGCGCAGGCACGCGCTGACGAGGAAGACGCGCCGATGACTGGCCACGATTGACCCCACAACCGCCTCATCGCCACCGACCTTGGGGCATCCGGGCCGGATGACCCTGACGCGAACCCCCAAGTCCGGGCGCCGGCTCTGAATTGAGAAACCGCCGCCCGTGTCCCAGACGACCACGACCCCCCCTGGTTTGAGGCGGCGGACGGGCAGAGTGCACTGCGTCGTGTTGCCGGTCGTCGTGCACGGGTTGATCATCGGCTGCGTGCTCAGGTCGATGATCGGCCCGGTCATGCTCGTGGAGAAGCCGTGGCGATGGTGGCTCCAGGAGGCTGGGTAGTCGAACTGGATCCCGCTGCCGCGGAAGTGGCTGAGCAGTGTCGCGGGCACGATGTGCGACCGCCGGCTCGAGGACGCGCCCGCCCCGCCCAGCGAGCATGCCGACGCGACGATGCCGACCATCAGGGCGATGAGGATCGCTCGCATTGGTGGTTGGACGGCGCAGCCGAGCCGCTGGTTCCGCCGTACACTCTCGATATGAACCGCGACCGAATCCGGACGCTCGGCTGGAGGGCCGCCATCGCTGTCGACCTGCTCGTGCCGGTCGCGCTCGGCGCTGCGCTCGTGATCTTCCTCATCCTGATCTTCGCCGGCAGCTCGTCGCACGGTTCCGACTAGCGCCGCCCGGCGACTGAAACACCTGTACCAGGTACCAATGTTTCACCTGAGCTACCGTGATCGTGCAATGTCGCGACGCGGGAGATTCTCGGTCGCCATCGCCGTGCTCGCCGGGGCCGTCTCGGTCGTCTGCGGGTGCAGCGACTCGGGCGACGGGAAGGGCCGCTCGACTCTCATCACATCCACTTCGCTGGGTGGGGTGCACCTCGGGGAGTCACGAGACGATGTCGCCTCCGCCCTCGGCACCGGCCGGCTCATCGGCGGCAGCGGCACTGATGCGACCGTCCGCTACCCGAAGGCCGGGCTCACGGTCTTCTTCGGGGAAGGTCGTGCCTACTTCGTGAGGACGCACGATCGCCGGTACCGCACCAGGGGCGGTATCGGCGTCGGCTCGACCATCGCACGCGTGGCCACGCTGCCAGGCATCGGCTGTTTCGCGCCGCAGGGCAAGGGCACCTGCGAGTCGCGCAAGAACAGCGGCGTTCCCGGCCTTGACTTCACGATCGCCGAGGGCCATGTGACGGAAGTCTCGCTTGTCGTTCGCCAGACCTGAGGTGCGCGACGACCTATGCGGATGAGAGGACTTGAACCTCCACGACCTTGCGGTCACACGGACCTGAACCGTGCGCGTCTACCAATTCCGCCACATCCGCGCGGACGAGCAGTTTACTCGGGGGCGCACGGCCCGGCGAGCAGCGCCGCGGCCTCGTACGGCGTGTAGCCGGCCTCGGCCAGGATCTCGGCTCCGTGCTCTCCCAGGCGCGGCGGAGGCATGCGTGCGTCGGGCCGCTCCCCGTCGATCCGCACGGGCGTCGCAACCAGGCGGAGCCGCCCCGCGGTGGGGTGGTCGATCTCCTCGACGGCGTGCGCCGCCGGCCCGGAGAAGACCTCGGGCAGCGCGAGCACCGGCCCGCCGGGGACCGACGCCCGCTCGAGGACGTCGACCCAATACGCGACGGGCTGCGTCGCGATCGTCTCGCCGAGCGCCGCCACGAGTCGCCGGCGGTTCAGCACCCGGAGCGGGTTCGTGGCGAAGTCGGGGTCGTCCGCCAGATCGTCGCGGCCCGCCTCGCGGCAGAAGCGCGCGAACTGGGCGTCGTTCCCCACGGCCAGGTTGATGTGGCCGTCGGACGTGTGGAACGTCTCGTACGGGACGATCGACGGGTGGGCGTTCCCGAGCCGCGCCGGCTCGACGCCGCCGATCAGCCAGTCGCCGGCGCGGTTGGCGAGCCAGGCGACCTGCGCGTCGAGCAGCGAGACCTCGACCGTGCCGCCCGCGCCTGTCCGCCCGCGCCGCACGAGCGCCCCCATGATCCCGGCCGCCGCGAACTGGCCGGCGACGATGTCCGAGATCGCGACGGCGACCTTCATCGGCTCGCCGTCGGGCTCGCCCTGCATCGACATGATGCCGCCGATGCCCTGCATCACGAAGTCGTAGCC
>JBOHBE010000315.1:0-8671 GCA_050698235.1 Gaiellales bacterium | reverse complement strand
TCCCAGAGGATGTCCCAGAGCTTCGCGCCCTGCTCCATGGGGACGTAGAGCTCCCAGCCCAGGTCGCCGACGTAGGAGATCCGCGACGCGAGCACGCGCAGCGAGTCGATCTCGATATCGCGGCACGACGCGAACCGGAAGCCCTCGTGCGACACATCGTCGGACGTGACCGACTCGAGGATGTCGCGCGCGCGAGGGCCCCACAGGCCGAGCGTCGTCCAGCCGGTCGTGACGTCGGAGAGCTGCGCGCTGCCGTCGGCCGGAAGGTGGTCGGTGAACCACTTCTTGTCTGCCGCCCCGTGCGCGCCGCCCGTGACGACCCGGAAGAGCTCCTCGCCGAGGCGCATGATCGTAAGGTCGGCCTTGAAGCCGCCGCCCGGTGAGAGGATCGGCGTGTAGACGACCCGCCCGACCGCGACGTCCATCTGCCGCACCGACACGCCCTGCACGGCGGCCAGAGCGCCCGGCCCGGCGATGTCGAAGATCGCGAAGGCGCTCAGGTCGATCATGCCGGCCCGGTCGCGCATCGCCAGGTGCTCGGCATTGATGATCGGTGACCACCAGCGCGAGTCCCACTCGGCCTCGCGCCGCGTCACCCGGTCGCCGTACTCCTCGAGGAGCGGCGCGTTCGACGCGTACCACTGCGGCCGCTCCCAGCCGGCGGCCTCGAAGAACACGGCGCCGAGCTCGCGCTCACGCGCGTGGAACGGAGGCAGGCGGACGTCGCGGTTCGACCCCCACTGCTCGCCCGGGTGGACGATACCGTAGGTCTTGTTGAAGCCCTCGGCCGCGCGCGCCCTGACGTGGGCGCGGGTCTTCTGGTGATCCCACAGCCTCGAGATGTCGGACGAGTGCAGGTCGATCTCGGACTCGCCGTGGGTCATCCACTCGGCGACGGCCGCGCCGATGCCCGGCCCCTCCTTGACCCACACGGCGGCGACGGACCAGAGGCCCTTGACCTCGGGCGTCTCGCCGAGGAGCGGCAGGCCGTCGGGCGTCAGCGAGAGCAGGCCGTTGATGGCGTACTTCACGCCGACCGACTCGTCGCCCACGATCTCGGGCATCAGCTCGAGCGCGTCCTCCATCTGCGGGTCGAAGTCGGCCTGCGTGAAGGGCAGCTCGGTCGGCGAGAGCGACGCCTGCTCGATCGACGGGATCTCGTCGGGGTCGTGCAGGATCGCGCGGTGGGCATACGAGCCGATCTCGAGCCCCGCGCCGTCCTGGCGCTCGTACATGTTGGTGTCCATGTCGCGCACGATCGGATAGTCGATGTGCGACTTGGCGTCAGCGAAGTGCGGCACGGGCCCGACGTCGATCATCTGGTGCACGGCCGGCGTCAGCGGGATCGTCGCGCCGGCCATCCTCGCGATGCGCGGGCTCCAGACACCGCAGGCGATGACGACGATCTCGGCCTCGATGTCGCCGCGCGTGGTGCGAACGCGGCGGACGCGGCCGTGCTCGACGTCGATCCCGAGCACCTCGGTGAGGGGTGAGACGGTGAGCGCCCCGGCCTCCTGGGCCCGCTCGCGCATGATCGTGCCGGCCCGGAGCGAGTCGACGACGCCGACCCCCGGGGAGTAGAAGCCGCCGATGATCACCGACTCGTCGATGAACGGGACGAGCTCCTTGATCTCGGCCGGGGTCACCATC
This sequence comes from Gaiellales bacterium, assembly GCA_050698235.1. GTDB lineage: Bacteria > Actinomycetota > Thermoleophilia > Gaiellales > JAICJC01 > JAICJC01. The sequence goes on along the minus strand of JBOHBE010000315.1, from coordinate 7,021 downwards.
GAGACCGGCTCGATGCCCCACGCCGCCGCCGACGACATCCGCCGGTGCAGCTCCTGCATGCGCTCCTCGGTGCGAGCGACCTCGATGCCGCCGCTCTCGGTGAAGACGCCGAGGTCCTTGTACTGGCGCATGCTCTCGAGCGTGAGCGCCGTCATCTCCTTGGAGTGGTCGACCGGGAAGATGAAGTTCGAGGCGTGGCCGGTCGAGCCGCCGGGGTTCGGGAACGGGCCCTTGTCGATGAGCACCAGCTCGTTCCAGCCCTGCTGCCACAGGTGGTAGGCCATGCTGTTTCCGACGATCCCGGCGCCGATCACAACGGCGCGGGCGCTCCCGGGCAGCGTGCTCATGCGGTCTCCTCGGTTGCCACGGTCAGTCCCATCTGGTAGACAACTGATATATCAGAGCCCCCACCGGTATGCAAGAACGTACCCCAGCCATCCCCGCCGCCGCGACCGGCCTGCTCTCGGACCGGGCCTACGCAGCGCTGCGTGACCGCCTGATCTCACTCGCGATCCCGCCCGGGGCCCCGATCGACGAGGAGGCGCTGACCCGCGAGCTCGGCGTCGGCCGGACGCCCGTCAGGGAGGCGGTGCGCCGGCTGGCCCTCGAGGGCCTGGTGGTCGTCTATCCGCGCCGGGGGACGTTCGCATCGAGCATCGACATCACAAGCCTCACCGACATCACCGACGTGCGCTGCCAGCTCGAACCGCACGCGGCGGCCCGGGCGGCGACGCTCGCCGACGACGCCGACCGCCGCGAGGCGGCCGTGCTCATGTCACAGCTCGACGGCGCCGCGCGAAGCCAGGAGTCGCTGATCGAGCTCGACGCCCGCGTCCACAGGTTCATCCACCGCTGCTCGCGAAACCCGTACCTGGCGCGTGACCTCGACCGCTACCTGAACATGTCGCTTCGGATCTGGCACCTGACGTTCGACCGTCTGCCCCCGCTCGACGACCCCGTCCGCGAGCACCGCGCGCTGCTCGAGGCGATCGATCAGGGCGATGCGGACCGGGCGCGGGCGATCGCGCTCGAGCACGTCCTCGACTTCGCCCGCGAGATGCGAGCTGCCCTCTAAACGGCCGCCCGGCCTATCCGACGAACCGCGCGAACCCCTGCTGCGAGACGCCGCCGATCTTGGTGAAGTCGCCGCCGGCGGCGACGGTCGTCCCGGTGCCGGCGAGGGCGAAGATCCCGAGGGCGCTGTTCGCATGCGGGTTCCACGACGTCAGCGCGCCGGTGCTCTCGCCGACCGCGAGCAGCTTGAGCCGCTGGACCGGCGCCGTGCACGTGTGCTGGCCGCCCTGCGGTCCGCAGTAGTTCGTGTAGTGGCCGCCGATGTAGACCTCGCCGCCCAGGACGGCGATCGCCTGCACGTTGCCGTTGGTTCCGCCCTGCCAGACGACGGATCCCGTGGACGGGTTCAGGTTGGCGAAGTTGCCGCCGCCACCCGCTCCGGCAAGGAAGACACCAGTGGAGTCGACCGCGACGTCGACGACCGCGTACGGCACGTGATGGATGAACGTCGCGGACGGGGTCCCGGTCGTCGCGGACAGGGCGGCGATGTGGCTCTGGCTGGAGCCGTCGATCGTCGTGAATCCGCCGCCGACGTAGACCAGGCCGCCGCCGGGGGCGAGCCGCACCGACGTGACGGTCGGCGTCGTCGAGGAGTTGCCGCCCGCCGAAGGAGCCCACGTCGTCGAGAGCGCGCCGGAGGTCGCATCGAACGCAGCCAGCGAGGCCCGGGCGACACCGTTCGCGGTCGTGAACGCCCCGCCGGCGTACACGACGCCCCCGCCGACGGCCAGCGAGTTGACCGCGGCGTCGAGCTTGGGCTTGAACCCCGAGAGCACGGCACCGGTCGTGGCATCGACCGCACCGATCCGAGAGCGCGTGGACGTGCCGAGCTTCGCAAACGTGCCGCCGACGTAGACCGTGTTGCCGGTGCCGGCGAGCGAGAACACCGCCGCGCTCGCTCCCGGGTTCCACGGAAGCAGCGCACCCGTCGCGGCGTCGAACGCCGCGAGATGGTTGCGGGCGACCTCGCCGGTGCCTGCGGGCGCACCCGACGGACGCACCGAGGTGAACTTCCCGCCCAGGTAGACCGTGCCGTTCATGAACAGGATCGCGCTCACGCGGCCGTTCGTCTGGTACGACGACGCAGGCTTCGCACCCACGACCGCCGCCTGCGCAGGCATGGCCGAGATCCCACCCACGACGGACATCGCCGCGACCGCGCACGCGGCGCGCCGCAGCCGAACGACTGCCTTCCTCATGACCGTGCCCCCAATGTCGATCGCCTTCCCCCAACCACAAGTGTACGTGGGGATCCGGGCCGGAGGCTAGGTGATCGTCGCGACGACCTTTGTGATGTCAGGAGAGCGGCCGACGAAGGGCACCTTCACCACGAGCACGTGGCGGCCGCCGACGGTGATGACCTGCTGGAGCTGCCATGCGGCGACCGACTTGCACGAGCCGCCGTAGGTGCACACCCTGGCCGAGGCGTTCTGGATGCCCGCGCCGTCGCGCATGTGGAACGTCCAGTCGACCTGGCCGACCTGGCCCTTCCCGCAGCGGACGACGACGTCGTGCTTGTGCATGTCGCGCGAGGCCTTGCAGCCGTCCGTCTTGGCATGAAACTCGTCGCCGTGCTTCGTCGTGGTCTTGGCCGCCGCGGCCGAGGCGACCAGGCAGCCAAGCGTGACCACAGAGGCGGCGACGGCAAGCGCGGTGCGACCGGGTATGGACGGCATGTCACACCGATAGCGGAAAGCGCGTAGGGCGGCATCCCCCAGATCGGCGAGGTGAAATCACCCTCAGACTCCCCCGGTTAGGGGATGCGGGCATCCCCGGGGCGCGGATAGGTTGCAAAGCGATGGGCGTCTCCCGCTTGGGGCAACGGACCGACGACATCGTGTGGGACGAGGGGCATGAGAACGATTTCTTTCGCCGCATGCCGTCCGCGCTGTCGCTTGCACTCGAGGCTACGGATCTCGAGTCACTCGCCCATGCCACCGCGAAGGGGGCCGAGGTGCTGTGGGACTGCGGGGCCGAGGTCGTGCTCCCTTCGGAGGGTGAGCTCCGGAGGAAGATCCAGGCCACGGCGCTGAACGGCGCCCGGCGCCCGGCGGGGTTCCGCCACAACGGCCGGGCCGCAGCGCTTCGCATGCCGCTCATCGCCCATGACGCCCGCCTCGGAGAGCTCGTGCTCCGGCGCGAGCGGCCGTTCGGGCGCCAGGAGCGCGGCCACGTCCAGTATTACGCCGAGCTGTGCGCGCTCGCCGTCCACTCATGCTTCATGCGCGAGCAGTTCCACCGGGCGGCGGTGACCGACCCGCTGACCGGCATCGCCAACCGCCGCCGGCTCATGGACGAGCTGGAGCACCGCACGGGCGGCCCATACCGGCTTCTGATGCTCGACGCGGACGGCCTGAAGCAGGTGAACGACTCGCTGGGCTACGAGGACGGCGACCTCCTGATCGTGGCCCTGGCCGACACCCTGGCCTCGGTCCTCGAGCCGGGCGAGCTGGCCGCGCGGCTCGGCGGTGACGAGCTCGTCGCCGTCCTGAACGCGCTCGCGCCCGCCGACGCCTCGGCCCGCGTGCACCGCCTGCGGGTGCTGGTCGACGACCTGCCGCTCCCGCGCCGCATCCGCGACATCTGCCAGGGGGCAAGCGTCGGCTGCGTGGCCTCACGGCCGGGCGAGACGCCCCGCGAGACGCTCCGCCGGGCAGGCGCCGAGATGCAACGGCACAAGCGCCGCCGCAAGTCCGACCGCCGCTAGCGACTCCGTCGATCGCCGACGCCCTCGAGAGCGCGCCCTAGCGGCCCTTCCACGGATCGACGTAGACGTCGTCGATCCGCCAGTCGCCACCCGAGCCGCGCGGCGAGAAGCGGAGCCGGATCGTCGCGGCGCCGTCGTTCACGATCGGGAGCGCGGTCAGGTTCGCGAGCAGGAGGAGCGGCGGCGTCGGGTGCCACGAGTCGGTCCCGCCGACGGTGCCGATCGGCAGCGTCAGCGGCCCGAGCAGCGTCTGGACGATCACGCTGACGCGCAGGCTCGAATCGGGGTCGCCGTCGTTTCGGGCGAAGAGCCGCAGCGTCGGCGAGTCGAGGCCGATGCAGATGGGAGCCGTGGTCGCCTCGCTGCCGTCGGGCAGCGCCAGCGCCTGCGAGTCGCCCGCGCCGCCGACCTGGAACGCCTCGTTGCCGGCAACGACGGTGGCGCCGTCCTGGAGATCCCACGTGCCGCCGCCGTGCTCGAAGCCGCCGTCGGGAGCGGGGACGTACATCGCCTGGTCGCCCCACGGAAGGAAGGGCTGCGACGCATCGGCGTCGGGACAGCCGTCGAGGAGCGAGGCCGAAGCGGCGTGAGGGCTCATCGCAACGGCTGCAAATGCCGCGATGACGGTGACGGGAAGACGGACGATGAACGGTCGCATGGAGGACTCCTTCACGGTCGGACGTCCCCACCTACCTCGCCGCGGGGGAGTGAGATCTCCCTCCCCGATTTGCGGTATCGATCATCCCTCTGCCGAGGGATCTGACCCGCCGTCCGCACGGCTAGACTGGCCGCGTGTCCCGCCGGCAACGGTGGAGGTGATGTGGACATCCTTGGCGGATCACCGGGCAGGGCAGTCGAGCTCGACTCGGCGATGGATGCGCTGATCGCGGCGTCGCGTGCGCGGCTGCCCGAGAGGCTGTCGCGGCGCGACCGCGTCGTCAGCGGCCTGCTCTCGTTCGCCTTCGTCGTCGCGGCGGTCGCCCTGGCCGTGTGGGCCCCTGACGGCGGCCGGCACCCGGGGCCGCTGCTGGTCGTCACGTTCGTCGTGGGGTACGCCGTCTGCTCGTGCATCGAGTTCGAGGTCTCGACGGGCACCGGCGTTCCGACGATGCTCGTCCTCGTCCCGATGCTCTTCGTTCTGCCGCCCGGCTGGGCGCCGCTCGTCGTCGCCGCGGGGTTGCTCGCCGGCGGTGCGTGGGAGTGGAGGCGCGGCCGCCTGCATCCGGAGCGCTCCCTCGTTCTGCTCTCGGGCGCGTGGCACGCGGTCGGGCCGGCGCTTGTGCTCTCGCTTGCCGGAGCGCCCGCGGCGCAGTTCGGCGATGTGCCGCTCTATGCCGCCGCGCTCGCCGCCCAGTTCGGGTTCGACTTCGCGAGCGCGGCGCTGCGCGAGCGGATCGCGTTCGGCGTGCCCGCCCGCGTGATCGGCCCCGCGCTCGTGCGGGTCTGGGCGATCGACCTGCTGCTGGCCCCGCCCGGCTTCCTGGCGGCGCTCGCCGCAGCCGACAACCCCTACGCCTGGGTGCTCGTCCTCCCCGCGGCGGCGCTCCTGGCCGACATGGCACGAGACCGGCGCGCACGGATCACCGATGCGCTTCGGCTGGCACACGCATACCGCACGGTCGACCACAAGGCCCACCGCGACCCGTTGACCGGGGTCGGGAACAGGCTGGCGTGGGACGAGGCCGTCGCGCTCGCCGATGCCGAGGGAGCCGAGCCGGTGAGCGTCATCATCGCCGACCTCGACGGCCTCAAACGGGCCAACGACGAGCGCGGCCATGAGGTCGGGGATGCGCTCATCTGTGCCGCCGCGCGGACGATCCGCGGCGAGGTGCGGGAGTCGGACCTCGTGGCCCGGCTCGGCGGCGACGAGTTCGGCGTCCTCCTGGCGGGCGCGTCCACCGACCGGTGTCGCCTCACGGCCCGTCGGATCGAGCGGGCCGTGGCCGACCATCCTCCCATCGCCGGCATTCGCCTGGCCGTCTCACTCGGCTGGGCGGCAACCCCGGACGTGCCGACCGTCACCGAGGCCCGGCGCGTTGCCGACCAGCAGATGTACGCCGAGAAGCAAACTCACCTCGCGACGCGGTAGGCGCTAGCCGTCGTACTCGTCGTGCCGGCGAAGCCACGCGGCGGGATGCGGCAGCCCGTCCTCGTCGCGCCCCTTCGGCACGAGGTCGAGCAGCTGATAGGTGCAGTTGAGCACGTCGAGCCCACGGGAGTACGGGGAGTACGTGTGGTAGCCCTACGCCTTCTTGGCGTCGACGGCCCGCTGAAGCTGGGCCTTGGTCATCGACGAGCGCCCCTTGATCCCGCGCTGCTTAGCCTCGTTGTAGAGCTGTGCCTTGGTCCTGCCCCGGGGGCGGGTCGTGCCGGAGCGCAGGCCGCCCCGCCGTGATGATGACATGTCGTCGGTCGACGATCGCGACGCGGTCTGGCTCTGGCCTCTCTGCGCGCGCTCCTTGTTGACGGTGCGCGCAGCGATCTCCTTCGCGCGCTTCGGCGCCGCGCCCTGATCGCGCTCTGAGTCGCGGATGTGCTCGTACTTGCGTTCCTGCGTATCGGTCCAGGCGCTGGGCATGTGTGCTCCCGGGTGGATGGAGTGGACATCCGGTCGATACCCACGACCGGGTCCGGTTAACCGCCAAGAGCCCGGCACCTCCTCGGGGCATGTTCAACCACAATGAGCGGGATGAGGGTGAGGAATGCCGTGCGGCGGACGCTCGGGCCGCCGTACGAGGGGCGGCGAGCCGCCGGGCTGTTCGTCGCCGCGGCGGCGCTGGAGGTTGCCGTCGCCGTGCCGTTTCTCGTGATCGAGCCGTCGCGGCTGCGTGGTGTGCCCGGGCCGCTGCTGATCGTGGTCTGCATGGCGGCCGCGTTCGTGCTGGGGCCTCGCCGGGGCGCGATCCTCGCCCTGATCGGCGTCGCGCTCGGTGTGGGCATCCTCGACGAGAACCCGATCGGGGAGCCGCTCGTGTGGATTCCGGCAGCCATCGGTGCCGGGATCGTCGGCGAGCGGGTGCGGCGCGGAGACCAGCTCCGCCGCGAGCTCCTCGACGAGCTGCGGACGTCGCTCGTCGCTCTGCCCGGCATGCCCACCGTCGGGAGCCTCCACATCGCCAGCCGCTACGTCCCGGCCGAGGGCGCGCAGGTGCTCGCCGCCGACTTCTTCGGCGTGCTCGACATCCCGGGCGGCGCCATGTCGGCTCTCGTCGGCGACGTCGCCGGCCACGGGCCGGCGTC
>JBOHBE010000314.1:0-15271 GCA_050698235.1 Gaiellales bacterium | reverse complement strand
GTCGCCGTGAGCGGCCAGAACGTTGCCCTCCTGATCGCCTTCACGCTCGTCGCGCTCGGCGTCGCCGGGGTGATCGGCGTTCCGGCCCGTCTGGCTGCCGGAGCGGTGACCGGCGCCTACGTGCTCGTGTCGGGTGCGGGTCCGTCGATCGTCCGGGCCGGGGTCGCGGGCGTGCTCGTCTCGGTGGCATGGCTGGCGTCGCGCCCGGCGCCGGCCTGGCACCTGATGGCGTGCGGCGCCGCCGTGGTGCTCGGCTTCGACCCGCTCGAGCTCTTCGATCCCGGGTTCCAGCTGTCGTTCGCCGCCGTCGCCGCGATCCTTCTCGTCGCTCCGCGCCTGCGTGGAGCGGTCGGCGAGGCCGCGGCCGTCTCGATCGCGTGCACGGTCGTCACCGCGCCGATCGCCTGGTGGCACTTCGGACGTCTGACGCCGCTTGCCGTCCCGGCGAACCTCCTGGCACTGCCCGCGGTCGCGCCGATCCTGTGGCTCGCGACGATCGCCGCCGCCGTCGGATCGGCCTGGGCGCCGCTCGCCGCGCCGTTCCTGGGCCTCGCCGATCTGCTGGCGGCGTACGTGCTCTGGGTTGCGCGGGCGTGCTCCTAGCGGGACGGCGACGCCGCACAGAACCCGTCCGGGTCGAGCACGACGACCTGTTCGCCGCCGATGTCGGCCAGGCCGACCACGTACGGTGCCGCGCGAGATCCCGGAGGCGCCGGCGCGATGGGCATCTCATCAGCGAGCGCCTCGGCCCGGTCCACGATGATCGCGCGCTGCCCGTCCGCAACGCGGACGACGACGATCTGCGCGGGCGCTGGGCTGGCGATCCCGAGCGCGTGCGCCGCGTCGAGCGCGGTCGTGGCGCGCCCATCGACGGTCACCACCCCGGTACCGGTGGCCTGTCCGGGCAGGCGGCGCACCTCTGTGAGCTCGACGATCCGTTCGACGGCGTCGAGAGGGAAGGCGTACGCGTTGTCGCCGGAGCGCCAGACCAACACCCTCGCGCATCCGCGAGCTTCCGCCGGAACGGACCGCAGGTCGCCGCCTGAAGTCTCGACAGTCAGGTCGAGCCCGCAGGCGCGCACGAGCCGGTCGAGCGTCGCGATGCTCGGCGACTGCTGCCCGCGCTCGATCCGCGCGACCATCGCCTGCGACGTCCCGGCCCGGCGAGCCAGCTCGCGCTGCGTCAGCCCGGCGTGATCGCGTGCGTCCCGGAGGAGCTCCACGCAGCCAGGATATCGTATCCGGTGCGATACCGAATCGGCTATCAGTGGGGGAGTGGCCGCGGATCCGGGCCGATGTACGCCGCGTCGGGGCGGATCAGGCGGCCGTGCTCGGCCTGCTCGAGCACGTGTGCACACCAGCCGGCCGTACGGGCGACGGCGAACGCCGGCGTGTAGAGATCGGATGGGAGGCCGACGCCGTCGAGCACGACCGAGGCGTAGTACTCGACGTTCGTCTTCAGCACCCGGTCGGGCTTGTGCTCGGCGAGCAGCCGAAGCGCGACGTCCTCGACGTCGACCGCGAGCCGGAGCCACTCCGCGTCGCCCGCGAGCTCCTCGGCGACCCGGCGGAGCGCCTCGGCGCGCGGATCGGTCGTCCTGTAGATGCGGTGGCCGAAGCCCATCAGGCGCTCGCCGCGGGCGAGTGCCTCGCGGATCCACCGCTCGGCGTGATCGACATCGCCGATCTGGGTGAGCTGGTCGCGGACGGCCGACGGCGCGCCGCCGTGGAGCCGGCCCTTCAGCGCCCCGACGGCTCCGCACACCGCGCTCGCCAGGTCGGAGTGGGTCGAGGTTACGACCCGCGCTGTGAACGTCGAGGCGTTCAGGCCGTGCTCGGCGCAGCACACGAAGTACGCGTCGAGCGCCCGCTCGCGAGAGGACTCGGGCATCTCGCCGGTGATCGCGTGGAGCAGCCGGCCGGCGATGCCGAGGCCCTCGGAACCGGCTGGACTCACCGGAACGGCACCCTGGCGGACACGCGCGAAGCCGCCCACAACGGCCGGGGCGAGTGCGATCAGCTCCCGGGCCTGGGCGGGCGTGGGGGGCCAGTCGAGCCTGCGGGCGGCGCCCCAGGCCGAGATGCCGGTCCGAAGCGCGTCGAGCGGGGCCGCATCGGCGGGCAGACCGCGGAGCGCGGCAACGACCGGCGCGTCGAGGTCGGCCTGCGGCAGGCTCTCGGGAGCCGCCGGCCACTCCCCGTCGAGCAGGAGCGCGGTCACGCTGTCGAAGCTGCCGTGCGCGGCCAGATCGCCGATCTCGTAGCCGCGGTAGAGCAGCCGCCCGGCCGATCCGTCGACCAGGCTGATAGTCGTCTCGGCCGCGAGGACGCCCTCGAGGCCGGAGTTGACGTCCGCCATGCCGCGATCGTAACCGCGGGCGTGCGAGAATGTCCCCTGTGAAGCTCTCCGCCAAGGCCGACTACGCGGTGCGGGCGGTGCTCGTGCTGGCGGCCCACCAGGGAGAGGGCCCGATCAAGGGCGAGCTCGTCGCCCGCGCCCAGGAGCTACCGCTGAAGTTTGTCGAGAACATCCTCGGCGAGCTGAAGCACGCCGGGATCGTGGCATCGCAGCGCGGGCCTGACGGCGGCTACCGCCTGGCGGTTCCCGCCGAGGAGATCTCGCTGGCCGAGGTGATCCGCGTGGTCGATGGCCCGATTGCCGCCGTCGCGGGCGTGCGCCCCGACGAGGTGGTCTACCCGCCCGGCGCGGAGGCGCTGCCGGGCGTCTGGCTCGAAGCGCGCGGGATGCTGCGGTCGGTGCTCGAGACGATCACGTTCGCCCAGCTCGTCGAGCGCTCGCGCGTCATCGCCTCGCAGGGCGAGCGGCGGGCCAGGCGCGCACCCGCTCCCAGAAATCAAGCTCAAGTAGAGGGTTAGGGTTGGCGACGGCGCCGGAGCTGCGACCGGCATATCTCATCGCGGGCAGCGACTGGCCCAAGGTGGATGCTGCGATCGCGCGGCTGCGCGCGCACTTCCCCGAGGAGTCCGTCGAGCAGTTCTCGGCGGGTGGCGACCAGCCCGTCGACGTCGCTGGAGCCTGCAACGCCCTCGGCCTCTTCGGCGGCCGCCGGCTGGTGCTCGTCAGGAACGCCGAGGCCCTGGACGATGACGCCGTGGCCGACGTCGTGGCGTACCTCGCCGACCCGGCTCCGGACACCGTGCTCGCGCTCTTCGGCGGCGGCGGGATCACCCCGAAGCACGCGCTCGCCGTCGCCGTCGCGGCGGTCGGCGACGTGCGGCTGTTCGACGCGCCCGAGCGCAAGCAGGCCGCCGAGTGGGTGGTGCGCAAGCTCGCCGACCTCGGGGTCTCGTGCTCGTCCGCGGTGGCGCGGAGGCTCGTCGACCTGGCGGGCGACGACGTCGGCGACCTCGCCCTCGAGGTCGAGAAGCTCGCCGCCTACTGCGCGGGGGCGGACGCGAAGGTCGAGGACGTCGAGCTGCTCGTCATCCCGCGCGCCGACGTGAAGCCGTGGGACATCACCGATGCGTGGGGCCGGCGCGACACCGCCTCGGTCATCGCCCTCGCAACCACCGATGTCGAGCGCCCGGAGGACGTCGGCCGGCTGATCGCCCAGCTCGCCTCGCATGTTCGCAAGGTCCACCGGGCGGCCGTGCTCCTCGACGACGGCGGATCGCAGGCCGACGTCGCGCGCGACCTCAACCTGAAGCCCTTCCCGGCGGGCAAGCTCGTAGGCCAGGCGCGCGCGTTCGCGCGCGAGGATCTCGGCCGCGCCGTGGTGCGGCTGGCCGATCTCGACCTCGCGGTCAAGGGCGGCAGCCGCCTCGACGCCCGGTTCGAGCTCGAGCTGGCGCTGGCCGAGATCACGGGCGGATGAGCGGGCAGACCGCGGCGGCGGCTGCGGCGACGGCTGTCGCTGCGGCCTGCACCGTGATCGTGGCGCGCCGTGCCGCCGCGGCGCCCAACCCGCGCCGTCCCGCGTTCATCGCATGGACGATCGGGTTCGCGCTCTTCACGGTCGCTGCCGCGGCGCTGTGGCTCGGGGCGGCCAACGGATGGACGGACGCCGTGTTCCGGGTGTACTACCTGACGGGCGGCATCCTCGTGGTCGCGTATCTCGCGGTGGGAGAGCTCCTGCTCGTGCTACCCGGGCGCAGGGTGACCCGGATGGCGGCGGCCACCATGCTGTTCGTCACCTTCGCGGCCGTCGCGGCTGTCCTGGCCGCCCGCGTCGACGCCGCTGCGCTGGCCAGTGCCGGGGCGACGCCGCCCAACGACGCGCTCGAGGGAACGTGGCCCAAGGTGATGGCGATCGTCCTGAACTCGGTCGGGACCGTGGTTCTCCTGGTCGGCTCGGCGGCGTCGGCGCGGCGCCGCCATGACCCGCGCCCGCTCCTCGTCGCCGCGGGTGTCGCGGTGATCGCGGTGGCGTCGACCGCCACCCGCGCAGGGAGCTACGCCGCGTTCGCCCTCGGCCAGGCCGCAGGCATCACGCTGATCCTGCTTGGCCTCGTTACGCGGAGACTCGGGCCAAGGTGAGAGCCCGATAACTCCCGTGCGCCTGAGCGCACGCATGTCTGGGTCTGCGAAAGGCGGTGGGGGCTGCGGCTGCGCACCGTTGCATCGCGGCGTCCTCGGTCAGCCCAATATCACCCAATATTGGGCTTCCCTGCGTCCTTGCGCTACTCGGTTCTCGCCGCCCAGGACATCCCGGGAGTTACCGAGCGCTCACCTCGTTGACGACCCGAGCCGCCTGGGACTTGCGCCGTGAGGCGGTGTTGCGGTGGATCGCGTGCCGGGCGGCCGCTCGGTCGACCACGGCGACGAGGCGAACGTGCGCCGCAGCGATCTGGTCGCCGTCGCCGCCCTCGACGGCTTCGGTCAGCCGACGCTGGAGCGTCTTGATCTGGGTGCGGTAGCGCAGGTTCTCGAGCCGCTGACGTGCAGCGGTGCGGACGCGCTTTGCCTGTTGCTTGGAGTTGGCCACCGGCGCGGCAGATGGTAGCAGCGCGCCCGGTAGACTCGGCGCCGATGAGCGATCGGCGGCGCCTGGCCGTATCCACCGCGGCGTTCGGATCGGCGACTGCGCTCTCCCGGGTCGCCGGTGTCGTCCGCGAGCAGGCGGCCGCGTATTACTTCAGCACGAGCCCGGCGCTCGGCGCGTTCCTGATCGCGTTCAACGTCCCGAACCTGATCCGGAGCCTGGTCGCCGACACCGCCATCTCGGCGGCGTTCGTCCCCGTCTTCGTGGAGCTCCGCGAGAAGGGCGAGGAGCCTGAGGCCTGGCGCGTCGCGAGCATCATGCTGTGGCTGGCGGGCACGGTCCTCGGGGCGATCTCGTCGATCTTCATCCTCCTCGCGCCGTGGATCATGCCGCTCTTCGTCCCGGGCCACCAGAACATCGATCCCGACCTGGTGGTCACGCTCTCGCGCTACCTGTTCCCGATCGTCGTGATCCTCGGGATGACCGGCGTCGTCACGGGCATCCTGAACTCGTACGACATCTTCGGGGTGCCGGCCCTGGCACCGGTCGCGTGGAACGGCATCATCATCCTGGCGCTCGTCCTCTTCGCCGGCGACATCACGGCGTACGCGATCGGCGTCCTCATCGCCACGGTGAGCCAGTTCCTCATCCCGCTGCCGCTCCTGCGGGGGCGCTCGCACTTCGTCGTGAGCCTGGCGTGGCGCAACCCGAACGTCCAGCGCATCCTGCGCCAGATGCTGCCGGTCACGATCGGGCTCGGCCTCATCAACTTCAACCTCACGATCGACCTCGTGATCGCGACGCTCGCGTCGCCCCACGCCGACGCCGACCTCAACTACGCCTTCCGGCTCTTCATGCTGCCACAGGGCCTCTTCTCGGTCGCCGTCACGGTCGTGCTCTTCCCCGAGATCTCGCGCCTCGCCGCCCGGGGCGACACGGCTGGCTTCGCGCGCACGGTGTCGACGGGCGCGCGGACGATCGTGTTCCTGCTCCTCCCGGCCGCGGCGGTCTCGATCGCGCTCGCGATGCCCATCGTCCGTCTGATCTTCCAGCACGGCAGCTTCTCGAGCGCCGACACGTCGAACGTGGCCGGCGCGCTCGTCGCGTTCTCGCTCGGGCTCGTCGCCAACGGGATCGCGCTCCTGATGACTCGGGCGTTCTTCGCGCTCCAGGAGGCTCGCACGCCGACCATGGTCGCTGCCGGCAACCTGTTCCTGAACCTGATCCTCGACCTCATCCTCTACAAGCCGTTCGGCGCCGGCGGCATCGCGCTCGCGACCGCCGTCGTCACGACGTGGAACGCGTCCGTCCTTGCGGTCCTGCTCGGCCGGCGGGTCGGCTCGCTGCACGTCCGCGAGGTGGCCGGCGAGGCGGCGCGCATCGCGGTCGCGACCGTCTACTGCACCGCTGCGGCGTTCGGCGTGTGGTGGCCGCTCGACCAGCTGCTCGGCCGGTCGATCCTCGCGCAGGTCGTCGCCGTCGGTCTGGGACTGGCCGCGGGAGCCGGCGCGTACTTCGCGGCGGGGCGGATCCTGCACCTCGCGGAGATGGATGTCCTGGCGTCGCTCGCCAGGCGCCGCGAGCCTGCTGGATAACCTTCATCCGTGCCGCTCTCACGGATCCGCAACTTCTCGATCATCGCCCACATCGATCACGGGAAGTCGACGCTGGCCGATCGCATCCTCGAGGTGACCCAGACGGTCGCCGTGCGCGAGATGCGAGACCAGCTCCTCGACTCCATGGATCTCGAGCGTGAGCGGGGCATCACGATCAAGGCCCAGGCCGTGCGCGTGCTCTTCCGGGCAGCCGACGAGCGGGCCTACGAGCTGAACCTGATCGACACGCCGGGGCATGTCGACTTCAGCTACGAGGTGAGCCGCAGCCTGGCCGCATGCGAGGGCGCGATCCTCGTGGTCGACGCGGCCCAGGGGATCGAGGCCCAGACGCTGGCCAACGCCTACCTGGCGATCGAGAACGAGCTCGAGATCGTGCCGGTCGTGAACAAGATCGATCTGCCCTCCGCCGACGCCGACGGAGTGGCGGCGCAGGTCGCCGATTTGGTGGGCGGCTCGCCCGACGACGTGATCCGCATCTCGGCGAAGACGGGCGCGGGCGTCGCCGACGTGCTTCAGGCCGTCGTCGACCGCATCCCACCGCCGCGCGGCGAGCCCGACGCGCCAGCCCGCGCGCTCATCTTCGACTCGTCATACGACCAATACCGCGGCGTCGTGGCGTTCGTCCGCGCCGTCGACGGCTCGTTCCACCCGCGCGAGAAGGTGAAGGCGATGGCGCAGGGCACGGTCTTCGACGTCGAGGAGCTCGGCTTCTTCTCGCCTGCCATGCGCTCGGCCAAGCACCTCTCGGCCGGCGAGGTCGGCTACGTCATCACCGGGCTCAAGGACGTGTCGCAGCTCAGGGTGGGGGACACCTTGACGCAGGCGCGGCGGGGCGCGGCCGAGCCGCTGCCCGGCTACCGCGAGGTCAAGCCGATGGTGTTCGCGGGGCTCTTCCCGACCGACTCCGACGAGTACCCGGAGCTGCGAGACGCGCTCGAGAAGCTGAAGCTGAACGACGCCGCGCTGTCGTACGAGCCCGAGTCCTCGCGCGCGCTCGGCTTCGGGTTCCGCTGCGGCTTTCTCGGGCTCCTGCACATGGACATCGTGCGGGAGCGGCTCGAGCGCGAGCACGACCTCGACCTCCTGGTCACGGCGCCGAACGTGGCCTACCGAGTACAGGAGGCGAGCGGCGACTGGGTCGAGGTCCACAACCCCGCCCAGATGCCCGACAGCGACATACTGGCGACTGAGGAGCCGTTCGTCCGGGCGTCGATCATCTGCCCGTCCGACCATGTGGGCGCGGTCATGGAGCTGAACCAGGAGCGTCGCGCCGTCTTCGGGCACATGGAGTATCTGAGCCCCGAGCGGGTCCAGCTCACATACGAGATCCCGCTGGCCGAGGTCGTCCTCGACTACTTCGACCAGCTGAAGTCGCGCACCCGCGGCTACGCGTCGCTCGACTACGACCTGATCGGCTTTCGGCCGGGCGACGTCGTCAAGGTCGACGTGCTGCTGGCCGGTGAGCGGGTCGACTCGCTGTCGCTGATCACGCACCGCGGCAACGCGCAGCGGCAGGGGCGGGCGCTCGTCGAGGCTCTGCGCGCGCGGATCCCGCGGCAGATGTTCGAGGTCGCGATCCAGGCGGCGATCGGCTCGCGCGTCATCGCCCGCGAGACGGTCAAGGCCAAGCGCAAGGACGTGCTCGCCAAGTGCTACGGCGGCGACATCTCGCGCAAGCGGAAGCTGATCGAGAAGCAGAAGGCCGGTAAGAAGCGGATGAAGCAGGTCGGCTCGATCGAGGTGCCGCAGGAGGCGTTCCTGGCGGTGCTCGAGATCAACCGCGAGGGCGCGCCATGAGCCCGGCCGCGGGGATCCGGCACCTCTACGTCCATGTCCCGTTCTGCGCGCACCGGTGCGGCTACTGCGACTTCGTGACGGTGACCGGCCACGAGGACGAGCAGGCCCGGTACGTCGACGCCGTCATCGCCGAGATCGACCGCGCCGGCCTCGAGCCTGAGACGGTCTTCGTCGGCGGTGGCACCCCCTCGATCCTGGCCGACGCCGACCTGGCCCGTTCGCTCGCTGCGCTGCCCGCGGCCGACGAGGTCACGGTCGAGTGCAACCCCGAGACGATCACGCCGGCCAAGGCTCGAGTGCTGGTCGAGGGTGGGGTGACGCGCGTGTCGCTCGGCGCCCAGAGCTTCCGCCCGCACCTGCTGGACGTCCTCGAGCGGCGGGCCCGTCCCGAACAGATCGCGGCCGCCGTGGGGGTGCTGCGCGACGCGGGCATCCAAAGCCTCAACCTCGACCTGATCTTTGGGGTTCCGGGACAGGAGCCGCGCGACCTTCGAGCAGACCTTGAGGATCTGCTCGCGCTCGAGCCGGATCACGTGAGCTCCTACGAACTCGAGGCCAAGCCCGGCACGCGCTTCACCCACCGGTACGGCCGCGAGCTCGAGCGGCAGGCCGACGCGATGGAGCAGTACTACGAGCAGGTCGTGGCGACGCTCCGCGGGGCCGGCTATCGCTGGTACGAGACCGCCAACTTCTGCCGACCGGGCCACGAGTGCCGGCACAACCTGGGCTACTGGCTCGGGCACGACTACCTGGGCGTCGGGGTCGGCGCGGTCTCGACGATCGGCCTCGAGCGGCGCCGGAACCGGGCCGGCCTGCGCCGGTACATCGCGGCCGTCGAAGCCGGGGCCGAACCGCCCGCCGAAGTCGAGTTGCTGACGCCCGCCGAGCGCGGCACCGAGCGCCTCATGCTCGGCCTGCGGCTTGACCGGCCGCTCGAGCTGAACGGGCTCGCCGCGTTCGTCGACGACGACGCGTGCGAGCGGCTCGACGCCGCCGGGATGCTCCACCGCTCGGGAGACACCCTTGCCCTGACCGAGCGCGGCCGGTTCCTGGCAAACGACGTGGTCGCGAGCGTCCTCAGATGAGCCGCCAGCCGCTCACACCCCGCCAGGTCGTGATCCTGACGCATGTGATCGACTCGTACATCTCGAGCGGCCATCCGGTCGGGTCGAAGACCCTGGTCGAGCTGGGAGCGGTCGAGGCGTCGCCGTCGACGGTCCGCTACGAGCTCGCCGAGCTCGAGGCGCTCGGTTTCCTCGACCATCCGCACACGTCCGCCGGGCGGGTGCCGACCGACGCCGGGTACCGGCTCTACGCCGAGTCCCTGCTCGAGCAGCCGCTCGCGCCGGCCGTGCTCCCGGTCGACCTGTCGAGCGTCCGGAGCGAGGTCGACACCGCCCTTCGGATCACCACCGAGATGCTGTCGCAGGTGACGTCGCTCGTCGCCCTCGTCACCGCGCCGCCGCTCGAGACGACCGAGATCCGCCATATCGAGGTGCTGCTGCTTCAGCCGCAGGTCGTCATGGTCGTCATCATCACGGCCACGGGTGGGGTCACGAAGCGGATCTTCCCGTTCCCGGGTGTCGTCGACCCGATGCTGGCCGAGTGGGCGAACGCGTTCCTGAACGAGCAGCTGACCGGCGTCCGGCTCGGCGGGCGGACGCTCGTGACGCGGCTCGACGAGCCGGGCCTCTCGGCGACCGAGCGCGCGTTCCTCGACGCGCTGCGGCCGGCGTTCACCGAGCTGGTCGACGCGGCCGAGCAGCAGCTCTACGTCGGGGGCGGCGCCCGGCTGCTCGAGGAGATGCACTTCGCCGACCTCGCCGAGATCAACGACCTCGTCCGCGTCCTCGAGGGGCGTGTCGGCCTGCTCGGGATGCTTCGCCAGGCGCTTGACTCGCCGCGGCCGTACCTGCGGATCGGCACCGACCACACGGTGCCCTACATGCGCGGCCTGGCGATGGTCGCCGCCAACTACGGGCTCGCGACCCGGAACCTCGGCACCGTCTCGCTGATCGGCCCGCGGCGGATGGACTACGCCGCCGCCATCCAGTCGGTGCGCGGGGCCGCGCACGCGCTGTCGGAGTTTGTGGCGGAGGTCTACGAGGAGTGAGGACTCCTTAAATGAGTCGCGCGGTGATGAGGGGCTCCAGTCCTCACCACCGCGCTTTGTGACTCCGACCCCCGGTCGCTGAGTTAGGCGATGAGACCCCGGAGACTCCTGAATCCTTCTGCCGGCGGCCCACCGGCTTCAAGTTCTTGTCTCCGACATCGCCGTCTCGAACGTGCCGTCTTCGCGTTGTGGGCTCACAATAGCCCATTCGACCCTCGTCAGTCAAGTACCTGAAAAGGGTGAAATCAAGTAGTTGTAAAAAACGTGCTTGATTGGGCAGGAAACGGCTTGGGAAAACCGAAGTGGGGATCGGCTGGAGCGCCCAGCAGCAGTACTAGTCAAGTACAGATCCATCCGCTACTCTGAGATCGATGGCACGCACCAGGACAGCCGAGCGCCGCGCGAGCGTCCGCCTCCGGCAGGCCCCCGAAGGGGTCGGTGCGCGGGTGCGGGCGCTGCGCGTCGCCGCGGCCCTCACCCAGGCCGAGCTCGGCGGCGAGCGCTTCACAAAGGAGTACGTGAGCCAGGTCGAGCTGGGCAAGACGAAGCCCTCCGACGCGGCGATGACGTGGCTCGCCGCCCGCCTCGGCGTGGAGCGGATCACGCTCGAGGGAGACGGCGGGCCGTCCGCGCACGCCGCGTGCGAGGTCGCCGTGGCCCGAGCCGAGGCATCGGTCGAGGCGCGCCGCTACACGGATGCGGTCGACGAGCTCGTGCGCGTCCGCGCGAGCGTCGGGGCCGGCGGTGACGCGCACCTCGCGCTGCGCCACGGCATGGCGCTGGGATGGGCGCTGCACCACCTCGGCCGGCTCGACGAGGCCTCCGACGTTCTCGGCAGCGCCGTCTCGGCTGCCGCAGGGGTCGAGGACGCCGCCGCCGATCACGCCGATGCCCTCTACCGCCTCGGCGTCGTGCGTTTCAAGATGGGGAGCCACGCGACCGCCGTCGCGCTGCTCGACGAGGCGCTGCGCCTGGCGGGCACCGCCGATCGGACGTCCGACGCGCTTCGGGTGCGCATCCTGAACACGCGGGCCAAGATCCGCCGCCGCCAGAAGGACTTCACCGCCGCCGCCGAGGACGTGCAGCAGGCGCTCGAGCTCGCCCGGGCCCTCGACGACGACCGCGTGCTCGCCGAGACGTACC
The DNA here is from genome assembly GCA_050698235.1 of Gaiellales bacterium. Classification (GTDB taxonomy): domain Bacteria; phylum Actinomycetota; class Thermoleophilia; order Gaiellales; family JAICJC01; genus JAICJC01. The sequence continues at coordinate 3,659 of JBOHBE010000314.1, read as the reverse complement.
TCGACGCGTCGCTCGTGGCCGAGCGCCGAAACGAATACACCCGCGCGCGCGAGTACGCCGAGCGGTCGAAGGCGCTGTACGAGCGCGTCTCGGACCACGAGTACGTCGGCAAGCTGCTCAACAACCTGGGCCAGCTGCATGCGATCACCGGCCGGCCCGACGAGGCGGTGCCGCTCCTGCGCGAGTCGTTCCGGATCGCGGTCGAGCAGGACAACCGGATCGACGCGGCCTTCGCGGCCTCGTCGCTGGCCTCGGCGCGACTGCACTCGGGTGACCCGGAAGGGGCAATTGAGAGCGGAAATCGCGCAATCGAGCTATTGGGCGATCGCGCGGAATACCGACAAGAAGAAGGGAACGCTCGTCTCGTCATGGGCAAGGCCCATCTGAGGCTGGATCGCATCGACGAGGCGGAGCGGGACTTTGAGGCCGCGGCGGAGTGCTTCACCGCGGTGGAATCGATCAGCCACATGGCCGGGTCATGGGTAGCGCTCGGCGACGTGGCAGCAAGGCGAGGCGACCCGGAGCGGGCCGCCGAGCTCTACCGGAGGGCGGCCGATGCTCTGCAGGACGTCCGCTGGTAGGCGACGGGACACTCCGTCAACGGGCACGGGAGGGAAACAGATGAGGGTTCTGACGAAGCGACCGGCGTTGCTTCTGTGGGCGACGTCGCTTGCGCTGTTCCTGGCGCATGTCCATCACCACCGCGGCGGCCGCGGCTTCCACGAGTGGTGAAAGCCCGCCCGTAGACTACGGGCGTGGCGGCGAGGCGAGACTACTACGACGTTCTGGGCGTCCCTCGGGACGCCTCTGATGCGGACGTCAAGAAGGCGTTCCGGCGGTTGGCGCGCGAGCTCCATCCCGACGTGAACCCTGCGCCCGAGGCGGGCGAGCGATTCCGCGAGGCCGCCGAGGCGTATGAGGTGCTGAGCGATGCCGACACTCGGGCCCGGTATGACCGTTTCGGGCACGACGGCATCGCCGGCACCCAATTCCACACCGAGCAGTTCATGGACTTCTCGAGCCTGTCCGACCTGCTCGGGGCGTTCTTCGGCGACGACATCTTCTCGGGCGGACGGCGCGCGCGGCCGCGGGGCGGCGACGCCGGCGCGACGATCGAACTCACGCTCGCCGAGGCGGCGTTCGGCGTCACCCGCGAGGTAGCCGTGGACGTCATCTCGGGTTGCGAGCGCTGCGGCGCGACGGGCGCCGAGCCGGGGACGACTCCCGAGCAGTGCCGCGAGTGCGGCGGGTCCGGGCGCGTCCAGCACGTCGCCCAGACGGCGTTCGGCCAGTTCGTGCAGGCGTCCGCCTGCGCGGCGTGCGGTGGCCGTGGCATCCGCATCGACTCGCCGTGCGGGGAGTGCCGTGGCCGCGGGCGGCTGTCGGTCCGCCGAAGCGTCGAGGTTCAGGTGCCCGCGGGCATCGCGTCGGGGCAGCGCCTGCGGCTCGCAGGCCGGGGCCACGACGGCGAGGGCGGCGCCGGCGATCTCTACGTGCAGGTCACGGTCGCTCCCGATCCGCGGTTCGAGCGTGACGGGAACGATCTCGTGACGGTGCTCGACCTCCCGTTCACCCGGGCGGCGCTCGGGGCGACCGTCGCCGTCGAGACCCTCGACGGGTCGGAGGAGGTCGAGGTGAAGCCGGGCACGCAGCCGGGCGAGGTGATCGTGCTTCGCGGTCGGGGCATCCCCGCGCTGGGCGGGCGCGGCCGCGGCGACCACCGGATCGTGGTCGGGGTCATGATCCCTCGCAAGCTGACCGACGACCAGCGCGTGCAGCTTCAGGGCTTCGAGCGCGACGTCGACGATGCGACCTACGCGCCCGACGAGAGCTTTCTCGGCCGCCTGCGCGCGGCCTTCCGGTGAACCGCTACCTCCTGCGCGTCCCGGCCGACGACGCCGAGGTGGCACTCGTGCGCATGCTCGAGCTCTTCCCGGCCGGCGTCGAGGAGGAGCGAGACGGCCCGGACGTCGTCCTGGCGGGCTACGCCGACGAGCCGCCCGCGCCCGACCTCGAGCCGGAGGCGGTGACGCCCGGGTGGGAGGACGCATGGCGGGCGTTTCACCGGCCCGTGCGCGTCGGACGGCTCTGGATCGGGCCACCGTGGTTCGAGAGCGAGGAGATCGCGGTGGTCATCGACCCGGGGCGCGCGTTCGGGACCGGGGCGCACGGCTCGACCCGGGCCGCCCTCGAGCTGCTCGGCCGGCTCGAGCCCTCGGCCGCGCTCGACCTGGGGTGCGGATCCGGCGTGCTGTCGATCGCCGCGTCGTGGCTCGGCTTCGGGCCGCTCCAGGCGTTCGACATCGACCCGCTCGCGATCGGCGCGACAGCCGAGAACGCCGCCCGAAACGGCGTCGAGCTCGCGGTCGCCCGGGCCGACGTCCTCACCGACCCGCTGCCGGTCGCGCCGCTCTGGCTGGCGAACCTCGAGCTGGGCCTGCTCCGCCGGCTGCTCGAGCGCACCGACCTTCCCGGGCAGATCCTGGCGTCGGGCCTGACTGCGGATCAGGGGCTCGGCGGATCGCCGCGGGTCGAGGTGGACGGCTGGGCGGCGGAGGTGCTGCACCCATGACGCGGCACACCTACCGGTTCTTCGCAGAGGACATCCGCGACGGCGTCGCCACGCTCTCGCCGGCCGACCGCCGACACCTGGAACGCGTCCTGCGCCTCCAGGTCGGCGATACTTGCGAGGTCGCCGCCGACGGCCGCGTGCACCTGGCGCGGGTCGCGGCCGGCGGCCTCGAGCTCGTGGAGGAGATCGACTCCGTGGCCGCACCCATCGTGACCGTGTGGATCGCCCAGCCGGGCGCTCGCTCGGACAGCGCCGTCGAGAAGCTGACCGAGCTCGGCGTCGCGCGCATCGGCGCGCTTCGCACCGAGCTCCTCAAGGGACGGTTCACAGCGTCGCGGCTCGAGCGGTGGCGGCGGGTGGCCGAGGCGGCGGCGAAGCAGTCCAAGCAGGCCCGGATCCCCGAGGTGCTGGAGCCCGCCGCCTACGCCGACGTGCTCTCGCCCGAGGCTGTCGTCCTGAGCCACGAGGGCGCGTCGGGAGGCCTGGCCGACCGGATCGTGGGCCGCCGCCAGACGACGCTCCTGATCGGGCCCGAGCCCGGCTTCTCGGACGTCGAGCTCGAGCTGGCGCGGAGCAGCGGCGTCGCGGTCGCGACGTTCGGCCCCGTCGTGCTGCGGACCGAGACGGCCGCGATCGTCGCCGCGGCGCTGGCGCTGCGCGAGATGGGATTCCTGGGATGACCGGGTTCGCGGCGGAGTTCCTGGGCTGCAAGGTGTCGATGACCGACGCGCAGGAGATCCGCGAGCGGCTCACGGAGGCGGGGCACGCCGAGGTCGACCCCGACCGGGCGCGGGTTCGGGTCGTGAACACCTGCTGCGTGACCGCCGAGGCGGTGGCGAAGTCGCGGAAGGCCGTCCGGCGGGCGGCGAGGACAGCCGACCGCGTGCTCGTGACCGGGTGCGCTGCGAACCTCGCCGGTGCGGCGTTCGAGGACGTGGCCGCGAACGTCACGGTCGTGCGCGGCCCCTCCGAGCGGGTCTCCGACCTCGTGGCGGGGTGGGTCGGCGACCTCGGATGCACGGGCCGGCGGCCGGCGGCGTTTCCGCGCACGCGGGCCTACGTCAAGGTGCAGGACGGCTGCTCGTTC
>JBOHBE010000313.1:0-3424 GCA_050698235.1 Gaiellales bacterium | reverse complement strand
GGGCGGGCCCGCCCCCGACGACGACGTGATCGCGGCCATCCGGGCCGCCCTCGACTCGGGCCAGACCTGGATCGACACGGCGGAGGTGTACGGCCAGGGCCGCTCCGAGGAGCTGGTCGGCCGGGCGATCGCCGGGCGGCGCGACGAGGTGCTGCTCTTCACCAAGGTCGCGCCCGACGAGGAGGGCTCGGGCATCCGACCGAACGAGATCCGCTCGGCGATCCAGGCGTCGCTCCGCCGCCTCGGCACCGACCACGTCGACCTCTACCAGGTGCACTGGCCGGACGACCGGATCCCGGTGGAGGAGACCTGGGGCGCGATGGCTGAGCTCGTGCGCGAGGGCCTCACACGCCGGATCGGCGTCTCGAACTTCGACCGCCCCCTGGTCGAGCGGTGCACGCCCATCCACCCGGTCGCCTCTGTGCAGAACGAACTCTCGCTGCTCTGCCGCGACGACACGGCGGGGCTGCTCCCGTGGCTCGCCGAGCAGGGGATCGGCTACCTGGCGTTCTCGCCACTCGGCTCCGGCCTCCTGACCGGGACGATCGCGGCCGACGCGACGTTCGAGGAGGGCGACTGGCGGCGCGAGGAGTTCACACCCGACCTGCTCGGCTACGCCGTGCCGAAGGTCGAGCGCCTCGTGGCGATCGCGGGCCGGATCGACCTCCAGCCCACCGACGTCGCGCTTGCCTGGGTGCTCCACCAGCCCGGCGTCACGGCCGCGATCTGCGGCACGCTCTCGGCCCGGAACGCCCGCGCCAACTCGGCGGCCGGCGACATCGAGCTCGACCCCGCCGTGCTGGCGGAGCTCGACGCGGCGTTTACGACCGGCGCAGGTCGCCCAGCATGACCAGGGCGAGGATCACGAGCATGATCCCCCCGACCACCACGGCGATGCCGATCCCGACGTAGATCGCCGGGAGCAGGATTCCGGCGATCGCCTGGGCCATCACGAACACCCAGATCGGCCGGCGGATCCTGACGGGGATCCGGTGGCGCACGTTCAGGTAGATGAGGGCGGCGAGGACGCCGACCAGCATCATCTCGATGCGGAAGCCGCGCACCCACGCGAACGCCGCCTCCACCAGGCCGAGCACGACCGCGATCCGCAGGCTGTTCTGGTGCAGCCACCGCGACGGCGATCGCCGCGGCTTTTGCTCGATGGTCAGTGCGTCGCTGGAGACGTTCCAGGGTGCCATGAAGAAATCATACCGGTGACGCCGTTAGCGCTCCCTTTATGCCGGCAGCCGCCTCGTTCGCCGCGTCGCGGTGCTCGAAGAGGCCGAACGCCGTCGGGCCCGAGCCCGACACCTGCGCGGCGAGCGCGCCCGCGCTTCGCAGCTCTTCGAGCGCCCCGGCGACCTCAGGCCGTAGCCGTAGCGCAGCGGCCTCGAGGTCGTTCGCCATGAGGTCGGCGACGTCGGCAGCCCGGCGGACGGTGTGCATCCGCCGGATCAGCTCGCCCTCGTCGGCCCGGAACGCCGGATTCGGCTCCGAGGCGGCGTAGACGTCGGCGGTCGAGAGCCCCTCCGCCGCCGGGACGACGACGAACGCGTGCCCGCGGGGGAAGTCCGGCAGCGCCTGGACGCGGTCGCCGCGGCCGGTGCAGAACCCGGTCTCGGCGCCGCTCAGGAAGAAGGGGACGTCGGTGCCGAGCCCGCGGGCAATCTCGTGGAGCTCGTTCGCGGTGCGCTCGCTGCGCAGGGCCCGCAGCACGGCGGCCGCGTCGGAGGAGCCACCGCCGAGGCCCGCGGCGACCGGGATGTGCTTCTCGATCCGCACGCGGCGGGCCTCACCCAGGGCGGCAAGCGCGCCGGAGACGAGCGTGTCGTCGGCGAACCCCTCGACCTCCGTCTCGCCGGCCGGCTCGAGGTCGAGCTCGTCGTACAGGTCGATCGCCTGGAGCAGCGTCGTCACCCGGTGATAGCCGTCGGAACGGAGCGGCCCCAGGCGCAGGCACAGGTTCACCTTGGCCGGAGCGCGAACCCTCACCGCAGCTCACGCGCGAGGAGGGCGAGCCGCTCGGGCAGGAGCTGCTCGGCCCGGAGTCCTGCGATCTCGGCCGGCGGCGCCGGGAGCTCGGCGAGCGCGAGGGCGTTCGCGAGCGTCTTTCGGCGGTGCGCGAACGCCGCGTGGACCACGTGCGACGTCCACTCCCACTCGTCGCCAAGCTCGACATCCGGCCGGCGGCGGAAGGCCACAAGAGCCGAGTCGACGTTGGGCTCGGGGGCGAACACCTTGCGCGACACCTTCCTGCTGCCCAGCCGCTCGCAGGCGAGCTGGACCAGCACCGACACGGCCCCGTACGCCTTCGTCCCGGGGCTCGCGAAGAACCGCTCCGCGATCTCGCGCTGCACCATCACGCAGTAGCGCTCGATCGTCGGGAGGACGCGGATGATGACGGGCGTCGCGACGTTGTATGGCAGGTTCGCAAACAGGACGCCGGGCGGTGGGTCGAGCTCTGCGAGGTCGAGCCGGACGGCGTCGGCCCAGACGACGTCGACGTTCGCGGCGCCGGCCAGCGTGGCCGTGAGCGCGGGCTCGAGGCGGCGGTCGACCTCGACGGCGTGGACGAGCGCGACGCGCTGGGCGAGCCAGGCGGTGAGCACGCCCAGCCCGGCGCCGACCTCGAGCACGACGTCGGTTGGGCCGAGCGGCAAGAGGCGGCCGGCGACCCCGAGGACGTTGTCGTCGACGAGGAAGTTCTGGCCGAGGTCGCGGTCGGGCCGGATCCCGAACTCGCGCATCCGCGCGACCGTCACCTGCGACCCCGTCACAGGCCGAAGACGCGGGTCGCGTTGGCGTCGATCTGCTCCTCGAGCACCTCCGGGGCGACGCCGCGCTCGGCGGCCAGCACCTCGAGGGTGCGCATGACGTAGGCCGGCTGGTTGGGGCGGCCGCGATGCGGCGGCGGCGCCAGGTACGGCGCGTCCGTCTCGGCCAGGATGCGGTCGTCGGGCACCCGGCGCGCCGCCTCGCGCAGATCCTCGGCCTTGGGGTAGGCCACATTCCCGGCGAACGAGATGAGGTACCCGCGCTCGAGCGCGTCGTCGAGCCGCTCGACCGAGCCGAAGCAGTGAAGCACGACCGGCACCTCGGCGGCCTCGAGCATCGCGAACGTCTCGTCGTCGGCGGCGCGCGTGTGGATCACAAGCGGCAGTTCGGCCTCGTTCGCCACCTCGATCTGGGCGGCGAACGCCCGCCGCTGGGCGTCGCGAGGCGCGTAGTCGCGATAGAAGTCGAGGCCGCACTCGCCGACAGCGACGACGCGCGAACGGCCGACCAGGTCGCGTACGACGGCGCCCGCGTCGGCGACGTCGCCGGCCTCGTGGGGGTGGACGCCGACGACGGCCCACACTCCGGGGAAGCTCCCGGCCAGCGCCACCGCCTGGTCGCGGCCGATGGTCAGGATGCGGCTCACGCC
>JBOHBE010000312.1:0-3166 GCA_050698235.1 Gaiellales bacterium | reverse complement strand
GACTTCGCGGCCTTCTGGAGGTCGAGCTTGATCCAGGGCTTCCCGGCTCCGGGGAGGAGCGGCGAGTGCATGTAGATCACGGCGCCGATCATGCGCTCCGTGACATCGAAGGTCATGCCGGCCTGCGGGTAGGACATGTGGAACGCCAGCTGCGACGTGCGATGCTTGAAGTCGACCAGCCCGCCGCCCGACGCCTTGAGCTCGCCGATCTGCGGGAGCCCCGACATCGTCATCGTGTACGCCGCCCGGGCGGTGCCTGCATCCGCGGTTGCGGCGGCCGACTCGGCGATCAGCGCCGTGTTCTTCGTCGGTGCCGGGCCGGTGGGCGACTTCGCCGCCGCCTGTCCGCAGCCCGCGGCCAGCGCGGCGCCCAGGATCAGGGTGGCGAGCAGACGAGGGGACACGCACTCAACGTACACGCCCCTCGCCGCCCGGGCCATACCCCAATCCGGGGGACGGCGGTTGTTATCCGACGAGGCGGCCGATCAGCCCGCCGCGCTTCGCTGGCTCCGCGGCCGGCTCGACGGGGGCGGGCGCGGTGATCTTGCAGACCGCACGGCCGTTCTTCTCGACGTAGCGCTGGTGATAGTCCTCGGCCGGCCAGAAGGTCGAGGCCGGGACGATCTGCGTCACGATCTCCTTGCCGAGGTGGGTCTGCGCGGCGTCACGCGACGTCTCCGCGGCCTGGCGCTGCTCCTCGGAGTGGTAGAAGATCGCGGAGCGGTACTGCGAGCCGATGTCCCAGCCCTGGCGGTCCCGCGTCGTGGGGTTGTGGATGCTCCAGAAGAGCGCGAGCAGCTGCTCGTACGAGACGACGTCGGGGTCGAACGTGACGTCGACCGCCTCGGCGTGGCCGGTGCCGCCGGAGCAGACCTGCTTGTACGTCGGGTTCTCGGCGGTGCCGCCGGTGTAGCCGGATACGGCGTCGCTCACGCCCTCGACCTCACGGAACGAGTGCTCGACACCCCAGAAGCAGCCCGCAGCGAACGTGGCCTTCTGCATCAACCTGATCATCTCCTCGGAAGGGTTTCTCGAATTGTAGGCACTGATTCAGTCTCGCGAGAGGGCCGAGCGTTACACGACCGATGGCGTCAGGCCCGGACGCTCGCGCAGGTGCGGGAGCGGCATCGCCGGATCGGGCGAGTCGATCTCGCGGGCCAGGCGGTGGCCGTCCCAGATGGCGTCGGCCAGGAGCCGGGGCGCGACGCAGTCGCCGATCCGGTGGAGCCCCGCGGTACCCGACGTGCCGAGCTCGAGGAAGAGGCGCTCGTCCGACACCCGCTGCGTGACGAGGACGACCGCGTCGCACTCGATCTCGAACGGGTCGCCGAGCGTCGTCTCGCCGCGCACGCCGCCCGCCTCGACAGCAGAGACGGCGCACTCGGCGCGCATGCCGATCCCGAGGTCGTGCAGGTGCTGGCGGAGGAGCGGCCCCTCGAGCGTCTCGTCGCAGAACGGCGCGACCTTCTCGCACGACGTGACGAGCTCGACCGCGTGGCCCTCGCCGCGCAGGAGCTCCGCCATGCCGGCGCCCATGAAGTAGCCGTCGCAGTCGTAGACGACGACGCGCGAGCCGGGCGGCCGCTTCCCCGCGAGCATGACCTGCTCGGGCGCGAGGACGTGGGCGAGCGCTGCGTCGGCCCCGGGGATCGGCCCGCGAGTCGCGCCGTTCAGGCCGTCGGTCGCCCACGGCGCGCCGGTCGCGACGACGACGATGTCGGCCCCTGCCGCGTGCACCGCCGCCGCGTCCAACCGCACGCCGGTCTCGATCTCGACGTTCGGGAGCTGGGCCAGCTGGCCGAGCCGCCAGTCGAGCAGCCGGCCCCACTCCGAGAGGCCCGGCAGGCGCGCGATCCAGCGCGTGATGCCGCCCACCTCGGAGGCGGCGTCGACCAGCCGCACGCGGCGCATGCCTCGGCGGCCGAGCACGAGGGCGCACTCCATCCCCGCCGGCCCGGCGCCAACGACGAGCACGTCGGAGTCGGCGTTGGCGGCGCGGTCGAACCGCTCCGGGTGCCAGCCGCGGCGGTGCTCCTCGCCGGCCGTCGCGTTTTGCGTGCAGCCGATGTGGCGGCGGTTGTCGCCCTTCGAGATGCACATGTTGCAGCCGATGCACTCGCGGATGTCGCCGACGCGGCCCTCGTCGATCTTCCGCGGGATCCACGGGTCGGCGATGTTGGGGCGGGCGGCGCCGATCAGATCCCACACGCCCGACTCGATGATCTCGGCCATGCGGTCGGGCGACGTCAGCCGGCCGACGCCGACGATCGGCTTGGCCGTCGCCTCGCGCACCTTGCCCGTCCACTCGAGCTGCCAGCCCTCCGAGAAGAACCGCGACGGACCGGAGTCCTTCGACCACTCCTCGATCGAGCCGATGTGGACGTCCCACAGGTCGACGAGGTGGTCTGCCAGCCGCACGAACTCGAGGCCCTCGGCCAGGTCGATCCCCGCCCCGCCGACCGCCGAGATCGCGACCCGGCAGGCGATCGCGCAGTCCGAGCCGACGGCCTCGCGCACCGCGGCGAGCGTCTCGATCCACATGCGCGCCCGGTTCTCGAGCGAGCCGCCGTACTCGTCGTCGCGCTGGTTGTAGAACGGCGAGAGCATCTGCCCGAGCAGGTAGGAGTGCCCGCCGTAGACGTAGACGATGTCGAACCCGGCGTCGCGCGAGCGGATCGCGGCCGTCACCCAGTCGGACACGATCCGGTCGATGTCCCACTTCTCCATCCGCTTCGGCGTGATGTTCGAGAAGTCGCTTGCGATCTGCGAGGGAGCCGGGGGCGGAAGCCGCGTCTCGCAGTTCTCGCCGTGCGCGCCGGAGTGCGAGAGCTCGATGCCGGCCAGCGACCCGTGTCTGTGCGCCGCCTCCGGCACGAGCGCCATATGGGCGAGGTCGTGGTCGTCCCACATCCGCGCCGAGATGAACGGCGTCTCGTCGGCGTCGAGCGAGACGGTGCAGTACTCGGTGCAGACGGCGGCCCAGCCGCCCTGCGCCTTGACCGCGCGGTGCCGGGCCTGCGACCACGGCTTCTCGACGCCGAACCCGGTGCAGTGGGGCACCTGGTAGAAGCGGTTTCGGAGCGTCTTGGGGCCGATCCGCACCGGCTCGAACAGGATCTCGTGTCGAGGATCGCAGCCCATCTGAGCGAGCGATCCTAGTCGGCAC
>JBOHBE010000311.1:0-2582 GCA_050698235.1 Gaiellales bacterium | reverse complement strand
AGCTGCTCGAGGTCGATCTCGCCCTCGGCCGGCAGGACCTCGGTGCGGCGGTCGTCGGCGAACTGCTGACGGATCTCGATCAGCTCCTCGCGGATGAGCGCCATGAGGCGCGCCTCGTCGGCCAGGATCGCGCGCAGTTCGGCGATCCGCTCGAGCAGGTCGGCGTGCTCGTCCTTGACCCGCTTTCGCTCGAGGCCGGTCAGCGCCCGCAGACGCATGTCGAGGATCGCCTGGGCCTGGATCTCGCTGAGCCCGAACTGCTGCATCAGCCCCTGCCGGGCGGCGTCGGAGTCGTCGGCCCCGCGGATCAGCGCGATCACCGCGTCGAGGTTGTCGAGCGCGATCAGGTAACCCTCGAGGACGTGCGCCCGCCGCTCGGCCCGATCGAGCTCGAACTTGGTGCGGCGGGTGACCACCTCCTTCTGGTGGTCGATGTAGTGCACGAGCATCTGGCGCAGCGACAGCGTCCGCGGAACGCCGTCGACGAGCGCGACCATGTTGACGCCGAACGTGCTCTGAAGGCCGGTGTGCTTGAAGAGCTTGTTCAGGGCGACCATCGTGATCGCGTCGCGCTTGAGCTCGATCCGGATCCGGGTGCCCGTGTGGTCCGAGTCGTCGTTGATGTCCGAGATCTCGGTCAGCACCTTGGACTGAATCAGCTCCGCGACCTTGGTGATGACGCCGTCATCGCCGCCCTTCTTGACCATGTAGGGCAGCTCGGTGACGATCAAAGCGTTGCGCCCGCCCTTGAGCTCCTCGGTGTGCACCCGAGCCCGCATGACGACCCGGCCGCGACCGGTCGCGTAGGCCTCGCGGATGCCGCCCAGGCCCATCACGGTGGCCGCGGTCGGGAAGTCGGGGCCCTTGATGTGGTGCATGATGTCGTCGAGCGTCGCCTCGGGGTTGTCGATCAGCTCGACGGCTGCGTCGATCGTCTCGCCGAGGTTGTGCGGCGGAATGTTGGTGGCCATGCCGACCGCGATGCCGGCCGAGCCGTTGACCAGCAGGTTCGGGAAGCGCGAGGGCAGCACCGTCGGCTCGCGGTGCCGGCCGTCGTAGTTGGGCACGAAGTCGACGGTGTCGGCGTCGATGTCGCGCAGGAGCTCGACGGCCAGCTTGTCGAGCCGGCACTCGGTGTAGCGCATCGCGGCCGCGCCGTATCCGTCCTGGTTTCCGAAGTTGCCCTGCCCGTCGACGAGCGGATAGCGGAGCGAGAACCACTGCGCGAGCCGCACCAGCGTGTCGTAGGCCGCGGAGTCGGAGTGCGGGTGGTACTTGCCGAGGACGTCACCGACGACGCGCGAGCACTTCGAGTACGGCCGGCCGGGCTGAAGGCCGCTCTCTGACATCGAGAAGAGCACCCGGCGGTGGACGGGCTTCAGGCCGTCGCGGACGTCGGGCAGTGCCCGGCTCACGATCACGCTCATGGCGTAGTCGAGATAGCTCGAGCGCATCTCCTCGGATAGCTCGCGCTGCTCGATGCGACCGCCGCCCAGTGCGTCTATGGCCATCTAGTGCGCCTCCCCCATCCCGCTAGACGTCGAGGTATTTCACGTCGCGGGCGTTCCGCTCGATGAAGTCGCGCCGCGGCTCGACCTTGTCGCCCATGAGCACTGAGAACATCTCGTCGGCAGCGGTGGCGTCCTCGACGGACACCTGCTGGAGGACGCGGTTCGCCGGGTCCATGGTGGTCTCGCGCAGCTGGCTCGGGTTCATCTCGCCGAGGCCCTTGAACCGCTGGAGGTTCAGGCCCTCCTTGGCCAGGTCGAGGATGGTGGGGCGCAGCTCCTCGAACGTGTGCACGACCTCCTCGAGCTTGCCCATGCGCACCGCGAACGGCGGCGGGCCAACGATCTCGACGAGGCGCGCGTGGGTCGCCTTCAAGCTGCCGTAGCCCGGGCTCTCGAACAGGGCGAGCGGCATCGACATGATCCGCGCGGCTCCCGTCGACTTCTCGATGATCCGCACCTGGAGGGCGTCCGCCGTGGAGCCCATCAGCTCGACGCGGTGGGGCTCGTCGTCGGGAACCTCCGAGGTGAAGTACGTCTCGAGGTCGGCCAGGCTCTCGACCGGCCGCTCGACGAGGCGGCTGTCCTTGACGTAGGAGACCGCCGACGCGCCGTGGAGCTCCTTGAGCTTGGACGCCCAGCCCTCGTACTCGCGCACCGTCCGCTGAAGGCGCTGGAGGCGAGTCTCGGTGAGCCGCACCTCGGTGCCGTCGCGATCGGTGATCTCGATCTTGTCGAGCCGCTCGCGGACGAGCCACTCCTCGAGCTGGAGCTCCTTCTCGAAGTAGCGGTCGTCGGAGCCGACGCGCAGCTTGTAGAGCGGCGGCTGGGCGATGTAGACGTAGCCGGCCTCGATCAGCTCGGTCATGTGCCGGAAGAGGAACGTCAGGATCAGCGTGCGGATGTGGGCGCCGTCGGTATCGGCGTCGCAGGTGACGACGACCTTGTGGTAGCGGGCACCCTCGATGTTGAACTCCTCACCGATGCCGGTGCCGATCGCGGTGATCATCGCCTGGATCTCGTTGTTCGAGAGCACCTTGTTGATGCGCGCCTTCTCGACGTTGATGATCTTCC
>JBOHBE010000310.1:0-5651 GCA_050698235.1 Gaiellales bacterium | reverse complement strand
GGTTGTGAGGGTCGGTCACCTCGTCGAGCGCGACGACCAGGGGCCGCTCGCCGGCCATGATCTCGGCGACGCCCGCGTCCGGGTACGGCGCGACCTCGGCCACCACGCCCTGGTGCTCCTCGCTCCCCGCCCGCCCCGTCAGCCGGTCGGCGGCCTCCACGACGGCCCGCTCGGGCAGCCAGTCGAGCGACTCCCGCGACCGAGCGGTGCACCAGACTCGCGTCACCTGGCGCCTGCCGCGGAGCGCCTCGCGCACGGGGCGCCGTCCGTATACGACCTCAGTCACGGCGGACGAGGTCGTGGCCCTCGGCGGTGTCGCGCACCTCCCAGCCGAGCTCCGCGATCGCCTCCCGCAGCCGGTCGGACTCGGCGAAGTCGCGCTGCGCGCGGGCCGCGTCTCGCGCCGCAGCCAGCTCCTCCACCTCGGCCGGGGCCTGCTCGGAGACCGCCAGAGATCCCAGGCCGAGCACGCCGAGCACCTCGGCGACCGTGTCGCGCGCCTCCGGCGGAGCCCGGAACAGCACCGCAAGGGCGCGGGGCGTCGCGAAGTCGTCGTCGAGCGCCTCATACACCGCCTCGCGCACCGCGGCATCCTCCCCGCTCCCCGATCGCAGCCGGTTTCGCAGGGTCTCGCAGGCCGCCCGCGCCCGCTCGAGCGCCGCGTCGTCGTAGTCGACCGGGCTCGCGTAGTGGGCCTGGAGCATGAACATGATCAGGGTCTCGGCTCCCCAGCGGTCGAGGGCGTCGGAGAGCTGGTCGATGTTGCCCTCCGATTTCGACATCTTCTCGCCGGCCAGCCGCAGCAGCCCGTTGTGCGCCCAGATCTGGGCAAACGGACGGCCGATCGAGCACGACTGCGCGATCTCGTTCTCGTGGTGGGGGAAGATCAAGTCGCGCCCGCCGCCGTGCACGGCGAACTCGCGCCCGAGCAGCTTCTCGGCCATCGCCGAGCACTCGATGTGCCAGGCCGGGCGGCCGTCGCCCCATGGCGAGGGCCACCACGTGTCCTCGTCGTCCTTGGTCGCCTTCCAGAGCGCGAAGTCGACCGGGTCTCGTTTGTGCTCGCCCGGCTCGGCGCGCGCGCCGGACTCGACCTCGTCAGGGCGCTGGCCCGAGAGCTCGCCGTAGCGGTCGAAGCTCCTGACGGCGAAGTAGACATCGCCGCCCGCCTCGTAGGCGTGCCCCGCCGCGATCAGCTCCTCGATCAGCGCCGCGATCTCGGGGATCGTCTCGCTTGCCAACGGCTCGTCGTCGGGCCTCCCGAGGCCGAGCCGGTCGGTGTCCTCGATGAACGCCCGCGCCATCTCGGCCGCGAGCTCGTCCGATCGGACGCCCTTCGCGCCGGCGGCGACGTAGATCTTGTCGTTGATGTCGGTGATGTTCTGGACGAGGTGCACGGGCCGGCCGCGCCACTCCAGGTAGCGCTTCATCTGGAGGAACACCACGACCGGCCGGGCGTTCCCGACGTGGATCCGGTCGTAGATCGTGGGGCCGCAGACGTAGACGCCGATCTTGCCGTCCGGGCCCGGCTCGACCTCGCGGAGCTCACCCGTGAGCGAGTCGCGGAGTCTCACGCGGCCCTCCGCACGGCCTCGTCACGTGGCAGCGCGGCGAGCACCGCCCACAGCTCGGGCCCGGTCGTCCGCCCCGTCAGCGCGAGCCGGGCGCTGCGAAGCGGGATGCCGCGCCGGCGCAGCTCGTCGACGAGCTCGCGGGCCTGCATCTCGTCGAGGCGCTCGGGGAGCTCCTGGCGCAGTTCGGCCAGCTCGGGCAGCGTCGAGCGCTCGTCGGGCGCGTCGAGCACGCACGCGACCAGCTCGGCCGCCTCGACCAGCGTGTGGGCGCCGTGCAGCGCGGGCGCCATCGCCTCGACCGCCGAGGCCGGCGTCCCGGGCCGACAGAACGGAAGGACGGCGGCAACGAGGTCGCCGTTCGCCAGGCGGGCCAGGTGCATCGCCGAGAGCGACCGCAGCCGCGCCGGGTCGAGCCGCACGTCGCCGCGGGCGATCCGATCGGGGTCGAACCGATGGACGAGCTCCGGCATGTCGAGCATCTCGCCCGGCCCCGAGCTCGCGACCAGGCCGAGCATGTTGACGACGGCCGCGGGCGGATATCCGGCGGCGCGCAGGTCGGCCACCGACGCGTCGCCCTCGCGCTTCGAGAGCTTCCCGTCGCCGCCGAGGACGATGGCGTGGTGGATGAAGACCGGCGGCTCGGCGCCGAGCGCCCGGAACGCCGCGACGTGCAGATCCTCGTTGGCGCGATGGTCGCCGCCGCGGATGACGTGGGTGATCCCGAAGTCCAGATCGTCGACGACGCTCGCCCAGTGGTAGGTCGGCCGGCCGTCGCCGCGCACGATCACGAACGGCCGCACCCCCGGCGGCGCCAGGTAGAGGGCGCCGTCGCGGATCGACGTGTCGCCCGCGGTGTTGGCCGCCTCGACGTGGCGCTCGGCGCGCGAGCTCTGGCGGATGGGGCCTTCGTCCCAGCCGATCCCGAGCCACTCGAGGTCGGCGACGATCGCGTCCTCGGCGCCGGCCACCGTGCGCTCGGCGTCGGTGTCGTCGATGCGAAGCAGCATCGTGCCGCCCTGGTTTGACGCGAACAGACGGTTCACGAGGGCCGTGAGAGCGCTGCCGAGATGGAGCGAGCCGGTCGGGCTCGGCGCGAAGCGGACGTGGACGGTCACGCGGGTACGTTAAATGACCGTCAGACGACCGCGCGGGGCTGCGCCTCGCGCAGCCGCTCGGCGAGCGCCTTCATGATCTTGCCCTGCACGCTCGGGTACTTCGAGACGAGCGTGCGGAAGCCGCCGATGTCGAGCACGAGGAGCCGGCACGGCTCGGCGGCGATCACCGTCGCCGTGCGCGGGCCGCGATCGATGAGGGCGATCTCGCCCATGAAGTCGCCGGGCCCGAGCTCGTTGATCTTGCGCCCGTTGCGCTCGACCCGCACGGTCCCCGAGATGACGATGAAGAACTCCCGGCCGGCGGCGCCCTCGCGCATCAGCACCCGGCCGTCCTTCACGTCGACCTCGTCCATGAGCCGCCCGACCGCCTCGATCTCGCGCCGGTTGAAGCCGGTGAAGAGCGGCACCGATGCGATGAGGGTGAGCTTGGGATCGGTGTGCCTGGCCATCGCCCGCCGATCTTACCCTTCCGCGCCCCCTGACCTCAGGATTCCGTAAGGGATCGGACAACGGGAACCACTCATCTAGAGCAAGTTCTGCCGATAACAACAAGGTGAACTCGTTCTCGCGGCCCGTGCGCGGCCGGACGCGGCGCGCGTTCTCATCCTCCTGCCCGTCGTTGGGGCCGTCGCAGCGCTGCTCAGCTTCATGACGCTGGGCGTCACGGCTGCCGAGGCGGGCGTCGTCATCGCCGCCGCCGCAGGGCTCTGGGTGTGGCTGGGGACGGTGCGGACACGCGTTGAGGAGAGCCGTCTCCTGGCGCTTACCGACGACCTCACCGGCCTCGGGAACAGGCGCCGCCTGCTCGGCGATCTCGAGCGGGCCATCGACGAGGGCACCGACCATTCGCCGTCGGCGCTCGCCATGTTCGACCTCGACGGGTTCAAGGCCTACAACGACACCCACGGCCACCCCGCCGGCGACGCCCTCCTCGCCCGCCTCGGCGTGCGGCTCGCTGCGACGTTCGCCGACGCCGGTGCCGCCTACCGGCTGGGCGGCGACGAGTTCTGCGTGCTTCTCCATGGGTCGCCTGCCGAGCTCGAGCACGCCCTGGCGTCTGCTCTGGGTGCTCTGACGGAGGAGGAGGCCGACGTCCGCCCGTCGTACGGCTTCGCGCTCCTGCCCCGCGAGGCGCGCGACCCGTCGTCGGCGCTTCGCATCGTCGACCAGCGCATGTACGCCCAGAAGGACGACCGGCGCGCGTCGACCAAGCGCCAGGCCCGTGATCTCCTGCTCGCCGTGCTCGACCAGCACGCCCCCGACCTGCGCGCGCACTCCGACTGGGTGTCCGACCTCGCGCGGTCGGTGGCCCAGAGGCTCGGGCTCGGCCGCGACCAGGTCGAGGAGATCGCGCTCGCCGCCGACCTGCACGACATCGGCAAGGCCGTCGTCCCGCGCGGCATCCTCGAGAAGCCGGCCCGCTCGACAAGGCCGAGTGGGAGGTCATGCGACGGCACACGCTCGTCGGCGAGGCGATCCTGGCGGCCGCCCCGGTCCTCGCGGGCGCGGCACGGCTCGTGCGCTGGACACACGAGCGGATGGACGGCACCGGCTACCCGGACAGCCTGCCCGGCGAGGAGATCCCGCTCGGCTCGCGCATCATCGCCGTCTGCGATGCGTTCGACGCCATGACGAGCGACCGGGCCTACCGGCCCGCGATGTCGCGCCAGGACGCGATGGCCGAGCTCGAGGCCAGAGCCGGCACGCAGTTCGATCCGGCCGTCGTGGAGGCCGCGCGGGCCGCGCTCGAGCATCCGTCCGCCAAGCGCCGAGCTCCGGCACCGACCGCCGGCCGGCGGGCCCCCGACCTCTCACCCGTGGCCCGGATCCAGGGCCTCGTCGACATCATCCGCCTCGTCCGGATGCGCGACGAGCCCGACCGCCTGCTCGACGAGATCGCCTCGACGGTCGGTACCGCACTCGGCCTGGACACGGTCGTCATCAACCTGTATCGCCCCGAGTGGGACGACTACGTCGTCTGCAGCGTCCACGGCAACGAGGAGGCTGTCGAGACGCTGCTCGGCTCGACGTACCCCCGCGAATGGTTCGACCCGATCATGGACTCGCGGTTCCTGCGCCGCGGCGCGTACGTGATCGACCAGGGGACGTTCGACTGGGGCGCGCACCTCGGCGACCGGTACGTCCCGAGCGCGCCGGAGAGCGCGATCCCGGGGGCCTGGCAGCCCGGAGACGAGCTCTTCGTCCCGTTCCGCCACTCCGACGGACACATCCTGGGGATCTTCTCGGTCGGCGACCCCGCCTCGGGCATGCGGCTCTCCGACGAGGAGCTCGACGTGCTGGTGGCCGCCGCGTCGCAGGCCGCCGTCCTGACCGAGGCCGCCCAGTCCGCCGCCAACTGGGCGCGGTCGCAGACCGCGCTCACGGAGCTTCTCGCCGTCTCGTCACGGCTGCTCGAGTCGGGCTCGGTCGACGACGTGCTCTCGGTCGTCTGCAGCGCCATCGAGTCGGCACTCGGGTTCGACAAGGTCGTCGTCCAGCTCCGCGACCCGGCAGCGGGCAACTACCCGACGGTCGCCGGTATCGGGTGGGCACCGGGCGATGCCGCGCTCGACACACCGACGACGGCCGCCGACCTCGACCGGCTGCTCGACGCCGAGTTCGAGATCGAGGGGTGCTACCTCCTTCCCTACGATGAGGGAGCAGCACGCTGCTCGGCGGCCTCGGTCAGCTACAGCTCGCAGCTGAACGGCGCAGGCCCCAACGCGTGGAACCGCCACTGGCTCCTGGTGCCGCTGCGCCAGACCGACGGCCGGCTGGTGGGCGTCATCTGGGTCGACGACCCCCGCGACCGGCTGCTGCCGATCCCGCGCCGCCTCCAGGCGCTCCGCCTCTTCGCCAACCAGACGACGTCGGCGCTCGCGACCGCCCGCATGCTCGAGACGCTGAGCGAGCTCGAGGGTCGCGACGACCCTGGGCTCGAGCGCGCGGCCTGACGCCGATC
>JBOHBE010000309.1:0-2169 GCA_050698235.1 Gaiellales bacterium | reverse complement strand
GGGATGACGTTGGCCGCGGGGCTCGCGACCGAGACGTCGCCGATCGTCGCGATCGAGCCCGCGATCTCGAGCGCCCGCTCGCGCAGGCGCAGCGCGAGCTCGGCGCACGCCGAGAACGCGTCGTTGCGATCCCCCATTGGCACCGTTCCCGCATGGCCGGACGCGCCGTGGAACGTCAGGTCGAAGCCAGCGATCCCGACGATCCCGGCGACGTCGCCGAGGGCGGCGCCGGCCGAGGCGAGGGTCGGCCCCTGCTCGATGTGGACCTCGATGTACGTGGAGGGCAGGACGCTCCCGGCCGGCGGACCGGCAAGCCCGAGCGCCGAGAGCGCCTCGGCCACCGAGACGCCCGCGGAGTCGCGCCGGGCGAGGTCCGCGGCGCCGACCTGGCCGGCGAGACACCGGCTGCCGAAGCATCCGTTCCCGAACCGCCAGCCCTCCTCGTCGCGGAAGACGACGACGGCGAGCGGTGCGCCGGGACGGTCGGCGGCGACGTCTGCGACCGCCTCGATCGCGGCGACCACGCCGAGCGCGCCGTCGAAGCGCCCGCCAGACGGCACCGTGTCGAGGTGCGAGCCCGACCAGATCTCCGCCGCCGCCTCGGATCCGCTCGGTCGCGCGTAGAGGTTGCCGGCGCGGTCGCGCGAGACGGCCATCCCGGCCTCCTCGCACCACCCGGCGACGAGCGTGTGGGCCTCGTCCTCCGCAGCGCTCAGGCCGGGTCTCGTGACGCCTCCGTCAGCGCCCACGGCTCCGATCCGGGCGAGGAGGTCGAGCCTCTCCATCGCCCGCTCGGCATGCGGGATCGTCGTCGTCTCTGGCATACGGGGATTGGTAGACTCGCGGACATCATAATGGTTGTTATGGACGGGAGCGTATGGATTTCGGGCTGAACGGATGTGTTGCGATCGTCGGCGGTGCGTCGTCCGGAATGGGACGGGCATGCGCCATGGCGCTCGCCCGCGAGGGGTGCAGCGTGGCCGTCTTCGCACGCCGCGCGGAGCTCCTCGACGAGGCGGTCGCCGAGATCGAGGGGCTCGGGACGGGCGCGGCAGCACTCGCCGTCCCCGGCGACTCGGCCCGGCCGGCCGACCTCGAGGCGCTTGTCGCGCGCACGCTCGAGCGCTTCGGCCGCATCGACATCGTCGTCAACAACACGGGTGGCCCGCCGGCCGGGAGCTTCGAGGACTTCGACGACGACGCGTGGCGGGCGGCATGGGACAACACGCTGATGTCCACGCTCCGGCTCACGCGCCTGGCCCTGCCGGAGCTCCGCCGCGGTGGCCGTGGGCGCGTCGTCAACATCACCTCGTCGGCGGTGAAGGAACCGAGCGAGGGCCTCCTGCTCTCAAACACCTACCGGCCCGGCGTGATCGGATGGGCGAAGACGCTCTCGCAGGACGAGGGCCCGCACGGCATCACGATCAATTCGATCGCTCCTGGCTACATCGACACCGAGCGGATGAAGAACCTCTACGCCGGCGGAGCCGATCCCGACGGCGACCGCCGCCGCGACGAGGGGATCATCCCCGCCCGGCGGTTCGGCGACCCGGGCGAGATCGGCGACGTGTGCGCGTTCCTCTGCTCGACGCGGGCGGCCTACCTGAACGGCATCACGATCCTGGTCGACGGCGGACTGGCGAAGGGGCTCCTGAGCTGAGCGGCCGCCTCGCCGGCAAGTCGATCGTCGTCACCGGCGGATCGTCGGGCCTCGGGCGGGCGATGTCGCTGGCGTTCGCGGCCGAGGGCGGCGACGTGGTGATCGGCGACGTCCGCGAGGATCCGCGCGAGGGCGGGCGGCCGACGGTGAAGCTGATCGAGGAGCAGGGCGGGAGCGCGGAATTCCTGGAGGCCGACGCGGCCCGCTGGGACGACATCGATCGCCTGGTGCGAACGGCGGTCGAGCGGCGCGGCCGGCTCGACGTGATGGTGCCGAACGCGATCCTCGCAGGCCCGCACTCGAAGGGGCTTCTCGAGACGACCGAAGAGGACTGGGACGCGATCATGGACGTGGGCCTGCGCGGCGTCTTCCTGTGCTGCAAGCGCGCGGTCCAGCAGATGCTCGGGCAGGAGCCTGCCGCCGAGGCGCGCGGACGGATCATCAACGTCTCGTCGCAGCACGGCATGGTCGGCGCGCCCGGAGCCGTCGCCTACTGCACCGCCAAGGGA
>JBOHBE010000308.1:0-6767 GCA_050698235.1 Gaiellales bacterium | reverse complement strand
CAACCGAGGTCGTCTACGACCTCACCGGAACGCTGCTCGAGGTGTGCACGTGCGGCGTCCTCTGCCCGTGCTGGGTGGGGGAGGATCCCGACGGCGGCGAGTGCCTGTCGGTGCTGTCGTACAACTTCACCGAGGGGACGATCCGCGGCATCGACGTCTCGGGCCGGACGATCGCGAACATCGTCCACATCCCGGGCAACGTGCTCACGCCGGGCAGCTGGCGGGTGGCGCAGTTCATCGACGACGGGGCGTCCGACGAGCAGTTCCAGGCGCTCCAGGATGCCTACAGCGGCCGCCTGGGCGGACCGCTCGCCGATCTGGCCGGCCTGGTCGGCGAGGTCCTGACCGTCGAGCGGGTGCCGATCTCACACAAGGTGGTCGACGGCGTCGGCACGCTCGACGTGGGCGACTTCGCCCACTGCGAGATGGAGCCGTTCAGGGGTGCGGACGGAACGATCACCACGCTCCGCGACTCGATCTTCTCGACGGTTCCAGGGTCGCCCGCGTATGCGGCCAAGGCGACAGCTCAGCGGATCAGCCTGCCGCAGTACGGGCTCGAGTGGTCCGAGGGTCTGAACGCCATCCAGGCCGACTACCGCATGACCCACGTGAGCCAGAAGTGATCACCGGCGGCGCAAGCCGGCGGCTCGGCACCATCGTCCCGGTCGCGGTCGCCGCGGCCTGGACGGTGGCGCTGGTCGCCCAGACCACCGGCAACGCCGCGCTGCTCCATGCCCACGATCACGGGGCGGACGCCGGCCTGCCCCTTTGGGTGACCGTCCTCACCCCGCCGTTCTGGGTCACGGCGGCCGTGTTCCTGGTCGCGTGGCAGGTGATGGTCGCGGCGATGATGCTCCCGTCGAGCCTGCCGATGATCCGGCTCTTCTCGCACGCAGCGGCGCGCCAGGTGCAGTCGGGTCGCGTCCTGCTGGCCTTCCTCGGCGGCTACGCGGCGATGTGGGGCCTGGTCGGCGCTGCCGCATTCGCCGTCGACGTCGCCCTCCATCGCGTCGGCGACTCGGTGCCGTCGCTCGAGGGGCACCCGTGGATCGTCCCGGCGGCCGCGCTCGTCGCAGCGGGCATCTTCCAGTTCACCGACCTCAAGGATCGATGTCTCGACCAGTGCCGCCACCCTGGGCCGTTCCTCATGCGCCACTACCGCCGCGGCACGCGGGGCGCGTTCGACCTCGGTCGCAAGCATGGCCTCTTCTGCATCGGCTGCTGCTGGGCGCTCATGGCGCTCATGCTGGCCGTCGGCGTGGCGAGCCTCGTCTGGATGGGCGCGCTCGCGGCCGTCATGTACTACGAGCGCGTCGGGCACTACGGCCGCAGGCTGACGCCGGTGCTGGGGGTCGCGCTGATCGGGTGGGGGATCGTCGTCGCGGCGCACCCCGCATGGCTCCCCGGGATCCTCGGAGGTGTGGCATCGTGACCGCGTGATCGCCGAGGAGAGCCGCCGCACACGCCAGCTCCTGCTGATCTGCGCGGTCGAGGTGCTCGCGATGGGCCTCTGGTTCTCGGCCTCGGCGGTCGTGCCCCAGCTGAGCGACGACTGGCACCTCTCGGATGCTGGGGCGACGTGGCTCACGACGTCGGTGCAGCTCGGCTTCGTCGCCGGAGCGCTCTCCTCGGCGATCCTCAACCTGCCGGACCGGATGTCGCCTGCGCGCCTCATCGGCCTGTCGGCCCTCGCCGCGGCGGCCGCGAACGAGGCGGTCGCCCTGTTCGCTCACGGGCTGGCCGCCGCCATCCCGCTTCGCTTCCTGACCGGCGTCGCTCTCGCCGGGGTCTACCCGCCTGGGATCAAGCTGATGGCGACGTGGTTTCGGTCCGGGCGCGGATTCGCCGTCGGCGCGCTCGTCGGCGCGCTGGCCCTGGGATCGGGAACACCGCACCTGGTGAATGCGGCGCCGACGTTCGGCTGGCAGGCCGTGCTCGCGATCGCCAGCGGCCTCGCGGTCGTCGGCGCGGTCCTCGTCGTGGTGGCGGTGCGCGAGGGGCCATACGCGGCTGCGGCGGCGCCGTTTCACCCAGGGTACGTCCGGCGGCTGTTCGGCGACCGCGCCCAGCGGCTCGTCTGCTTCGGCTACTTCGGGCACATGTGGGAGCTCTACGCGATGTGGACGTGGGTGCCGGCGTACGCGGCCGCGAGCTTCGCTGCCTCCGGCGACGGCGATCCGTCGCGGACGGCCGTCGAGCTGGCCTCCTTCGCTGCGATCGGAGTCGCCGGCCTGGCCGGCTGCCTGCTCGGCGGCGTGCTGGCCGACGCACGCGGCCGGGCCACGGTCACGATCGGCGCGATGGCGGTGAGCGGGACGTGCTGCGTCGCGGCGTCGGTCGTCTACGGGCTCGCCCCGGCGATCGTCGTGGCGCTGCTCCTGGTCTGGGGGATGACGGTCGTCGCGGACTCGGCGCAGTTCTCGACCGCCCTCACCGAGGTGGCCGATCCCGACTACGTCGGGACGGCGGTGACGGCGCAGACGGCGATCGGGTTCGCCATCACCGTGGTGTCGATCCGGCTGCTCCCGGGCGTGCGCGACGACGTCGGATGGCGGTACGCCTTCCTCTTCCTGGCGATCGGGCCGGCCCTCGGCATCGTCGCGATGACCCGGGTACGATCGCTGCTCCGTGGCTGACGGCTGGAACCCCCCGGAGGTGGGCGCGCGGGCCTCGCGTTCCCGCGCCGTCACCGCTGAGGACATCGAGCGCTTCACGGCGATCTCGGGCGACCGCAACCCGCTCCACTACGACGAGGCCGCCGCGAGCGCCTCGCGGTTCGGCGAGATCATCGTCCAGGGCGGGATCACGAGCGCCATCCTGAACGCCGTCGTCGCCGAGGATCTGCCCGGGCCGGGAACGGTGTTCCTCGAGGTCGCGTGGAAGTTCACCGCGCCGGTGCGGCCCGGCGACACGATCACCGGCGAGGTGGAGGTCACCGACGCGCGAGCCGACAAGCCGATCACCCACCTGCGGACGACCGTGACACGCGACGACGGGGTCGTCGCGCTCGAGGGCACGGCGGTCTGTTACACGGTCGCGGTGTAGTCGCAGGGCCTTCCGGGGATGCAACCGTGCGTGGTACCGTCGCGCCTCCTATCCGACTCACTGGAGGCCATCGTGGCATACGGCATCGTGCATCACTTCCCGGGCGGGACGAAGGAGCAGTACGACGCATCGATCGCCGCGGTGCACCCGAGCGACGGCGGCCTTCCGCCTGGACAGATCTTCCATGCCGCCGGCCCGTCGACGGGCGGCTGGACGATCATGGCCGTCCACAACTCGCAGGAGAGCTGGGAGAGTTTCCGGGACGGCGTCCTGATCCCGCAGATGCAGCAGGGCATCGACGGCGGGTTCGCCACGCCGCCCACCGAGACGACGGTCGACCTGTACACGCTGCACCAGTAGGTCGACCCCGCATCAGGCGAGGTCCGTTGCCAGGAGCGAGTAGATGTAGGCGTCGGCCCGGCCGTCGCCGATGGCAAGGTACGACCGCAGGTAGCCCTCCCGCTGGAACCCGGCGGATTCGAGGACCCGCATCGATGCGGCGTTCGAGGGCTCGACGAACGCCTCGACGCGGGCGAGGCCGACTTCGGCCAGCGCCCAGCGGGCCAGCACCCGCACGGCTCGAGATGCGAGCCCACGCCCGCGTGCGCTTGGGACGAGCCAGTAGCCGAGGCTGACGGTCCCCGGCTGCCGGGTGAACATCAACGTCAGGTGACCCACTGCTCGGTCGGAAGGAGCCTCGGCAATCGCCAGCGCCAACCCCTCGCCGTTGGTCAGCCGGCTCCACTGCCGGCGGACGAACGCGATCCCCTCCGGCTCGGTGAACTCCGGCGGCACGGTCGTCCCGCTTGGGATGTCCGGGTCGCGGCTCGCCTCCGCGACGCAGCCGAGATCTCCGTCCCGCCAGGGCCCCAAGACGATGGCGCCGTCCGTGAGAGGCGGGTCGAGCTCGAAGCGCCGGAGGGTCTGAGTCGTGGACGTGGGCTCAGCCTAGTCCGCCAATTGGCCCTAGGACGAGTGCCATTTGGCCGTACGAGTGAATGCCATTTGTCCCGCGTGACAATTACGCGACAGGCGCGGCGGCCGGCGTTCCGGGGCGGGTGCGCAGATCGAGCGTGAACCGGTGCTCGCCGTCGACCGTCTCGACGAGGGCGAACCCGAGCCGCTCGAGGACGCGACGGCTCGGCAGGTTGTCGACGTCGCACCATGCCACCGCCGTCGTGTGCCCGCGGGCCGCCACGTAGCCGAGCAGCCCGCCGACGGCCTCGGTGGCGTAGCCCATGCCCTGGTGCGCCGGTGCCAGGGTGAAGCCGATCTCGACCTCCGCCGGGCCGAAGTGCGCGGCGCAATCCCCGATCAGCCCCGGGGCGTCGCGCCGCTCGATCGCGAACTGGAACCACTCGCCAGGTGTGTCGGGGTCGACGGACGTCACCCACTCCAGAAACTCCTCACCCTGAGCTTGAGTGAAGCCCGCCTCCCAGCCCTGGTACCGCGCCACCTCCGGATGCGCGCGGTAGGCCACGAACGCGTCCACGTCCGCCGTCCCAAAGCGGCGCAGCACGAGCCTCGGCGTGTAGACCGCCCTGAACTCGGAATCCCCCACCGATCGAGCGTACCAGCGGGTTCTCTGCGGTACGCTCGGCGCCCACCATCCGGGAGCAGCGATGCCAGCGAAGGGACTCCACCATCTCGATCTTGCGGTCAGCGACGTCGAGCGTTCGCTTGCCTTCTACCTCGACGTCCTGGGCCCGCTCGGCTGGAAGGTGACCAGGCGATACCCGACCTACCGGGGATCCGAGGAGGTGGTCTACCTCGGAACGGCTGAGCCGAACGCCGCCTACGACCCGGGGGGCATCGGACTGCGACCGGCCGATGGCGGTGCTCACCAGTACTACGGGGTCGGCGTCGAGCACATCGCGTTCGAGGTCGACACGAACGACGAGGTCGACGAGGCGTACGCCCGCGCGACGGCATCCGGCGCGAAGATCCACTTTCCGCCCGAGGAGGACCGCGACGAGCCGGGCTACTACGCGTTCTTCGCGTTCGACCCCGACGGCATCCGGATCGAAGTGTTCACCTGGACGCCGGTCGAGGAGTAGGAGCTCGCCTCACGAGAGGTACTCGGCGAGCTCCCGCCACGAGACCCGGGTGTCCTCGGTGTCCTCGTGCGGCCGCCGGAACTCGGCCACGTAGATGCAGATCTCGGCGAGCGCCCATCGCTCCCGGTACAGCTCCAGCGCCGCCTCGTTCAGCCGAGCCGAGCCCATGACCGCGCGGTACTCGTCCCAGCCGGTCAGGTCGGTGTCGAGCGTCATCCACAGATCGCGCTCGGGCGGTGCGACCAAGGTCGTGTCCCAGTCGACGAGCAGGAGCCCGCCGCCGGCGTCCCGGATGACGTTCGAGCTGTGCGGCTCTCCGTGCGTCACGACCCACGGGCCGGGCTCCTCACGCATGCGTCGGGCGAGCGCGTCGTAGGTTCCCAGGCGATCCCGGAGCCGGCCCACGTGCGCTCGCAGGAGCTCCCTCGCCGGCTCGGCGAACGGCCC
This sequence comes from Gaiellales bacterium, assembly GCA_050698235.1. Classification (GTDB taxonomy): domain Bacteria; phylum Actinomycetota; class Thermoleophilia; order Gaiellales; family JAICJC01; genus JAICJC01. The sequence continues at coordinate 1,218 of JBOHBE010000308.1, read as the reverse complement.
CTCCTCCCAAGGTGTATCGAGATGGTCGAACGCCTCGTCGAGCGCCTCTCGTCCGGGAAGCGCGAAGTCCTCCTGGCCCGGAAGGCCCCCCGGAACGCTCCGCGACGCGGCGTGCAGGCGGCCGAGCAGCGTCCCCATCCGGCGCCGCTCCTCGGGCCCGTCGAACTCGCCGCGCTCCTCCGCGCCGGCGACGAACGGTTCAACGCGGATCGCGTAGCGCGCGTCGATCCGGTGGAGGACCGTCCCGTCCTCGGACGGGATCGGCCCCAGGACGAACTCCAGCCCCGCGCCCGCTCGCAGGGCCGCCGCCGTGCGAAATGCCCGGTCGAGCACCACGAAGACATCGTCCGGCACGCGGCCGGCGTGGTGCCCCGCTCGCAGGTCGTCGGCGCTCACGAACCACCGCGACCCGTCGGCGACGATCGCCTCCCAGTGGTGGCTGCCGAAGCCGATCGGCAGGTAGTTCAGACTCGCGGCGTCGATGCGCCAGTGACGGCTGAGCGCACCCGCCAGCGCTGCTCGATCGAGATCGCGCGGCTCGCTGTACACGCCCGCACCCTACGAGGATGGATCAGAGGATGGGTCAGCCGACGAGCTCGCGAAACGCCGGCTCGCCCCGGAGCGGGTCGAGGTCCGTGTCCTCCTTCGCGAGGTCGCGGAGGCTTGGCCGCCGTTCGAAGGCGACTCTGAGGTGGCCGATCGCATCCTCAGTGTGTCCGCCCGCCAGCGCCTCGCAACATGCGAGGTTGTAGAGCGGCGCGGCGTACTCGCTCGCCTCGAGCGTCTCGCGCGCGCGGCCGATCACCGCGTCGTAGTCGCCTGCCTCGTAGGCGGGGTGGAACTCCGCCCAGACCTCCCAGCCGCCGGCCTCGTACGGCTGCCCGACCGTACCGCCGACCGCGAGCACCGTCGTCCCGGACTCCTCCGCGAACGCGGTGCGGTTGATCTCCGGCCCGACGAACACGAGCATGCCCACGGGTGCGTCCACGGTCTCGCCTTCGATCTCGAACCGCGCGCGACCGCGGAGGACGGCGTAGAGCTCCTCGATGCCCGGATCCTCTCGGTGCTCGGGCATCAGCCGGTCGCCGACGTTCGCGGCCGTCCACGCGTTCGTCCCGAACGCGCTGATCCCCATGTGATGCCGCACCGGCCGCATGTGCGTGTCCTGGCGGTACGCGATGTCCTGCAACTCGTCGACGGTGGCGACCCGATAGCTCA
>JBOHBE010000307.1:0-6480 GCA_050698235.1 Gaiellales bacterium | reverse complement strand
CAACGGCCGCAGCACCGTCGGCAACGAGCTCAAGCAGCAACAGATCACCGGCACGCCGGACATGACCCCAGCGGCCATCAGGGCCGCGGCAGCCAAGGCCGGTCTCGAGAACATCAGCTTCCCGACGAAGTCGGTCGCGAACCTGGCGATCAACTCCGGGGATCGTGCGCGCACGTTCGCCGAGTACATGCGCATTCACGCGCTCGAGGCGACCGGCGGCCAGACCTACGCGCAGATGCCGCGCTACGCCACGGCTGACGGCAAGGGCACCAACGACGCGAACCAGGCGCTGAAGGTCAATGGTCAGCCGCAGGACAACGGCGCCCGCCAGGTGTGGATCACCGAGACGGCGCTCGCCACCGCCCTGCAGTCCAGCTACATGGCTGACCAGCTCTCGCTGTTCGGTCTCGTGACCGGCATCGCTCTGCTCCTGAGCGGCTTCGGCTTCGGCATCCTCGTTCTCTCCGGAGTGCTGAAGAACCGGGAGGGCGCGGTTGAGCCCTCCTCCGAGCGCGCGCCGCAGGCACCGGCTCCCCACACGCCGGTGGTCGCCAGCTAGCACGACCGGCTGGGAGCCCGACCTCCCAGCCACTTCCGAAAACCGGCGGGTCGTCCACACAGGACGGCCCGCCGGTTTTACGGTCCGGCCGGGAGGTGGCGCTGCACGAGGTCGCGGATGAAGGGGTTCAGGACGTCGTGCGTGTGCCCGTAGATCGAGCAGTGGCCCATGCCCTCGAACTCGTGGTACTCAGCCGACCCCGCCACGTCGGCCACCTCGCGCCCGTCCTGCGGCGGGGCCTGGACGTCCTCGCTGAACGCGATCACGTGCATCGGCACCGTGCACGCCGGCAGGGCGTCCATCTGGTCATAGAGCAGGCATGCCTCCCACTGCGGGATCAGCGAGCGCTCGTTGTCGTCGGTCGAGAGCCACGACTCGAGGTCGGCCCGGAGCTGCGGCCAGAGCTCGCGGTCGCCCAGGACGCGGGCGGGGAACATCATCGCCGCGTTGTGCGCCACGGCCATCATGCCGTCGAGGCGCCCGCCGGCCTTGCGCCAGTCGATCTCGGCCTTCTGGTAGTCCCACCCCCACCCGGTGCTGCGAGCGCCGGTTCCCATCGTGATGACGCAGCGCAGGAGGTGGGGATGGTCGATCGCGACCTGCTGGACGATCGCGCCGCCCAGCGAGAGCCCGACGAGCGCGACCGGCGGGTCGCAGACGGCCTCGATCAGCTCCGCCGTGTCGCGCGCGAACGACTCGAGCGGCCAGGGAAGCGGGATCTCGCACTCCGTCGCGCCGATGCCGCGGTTGTCGAACGTCGTGCAGCGGAAGTCGGGCTCGAAGAACGGGATCTGGTACGGGTGCCAGTCCGTCGCCAGGCCGCCGCCACCGGACACCCAGACGATGTCGGGGCCGGCGCCGTGCTGCACGTAGTGGATGCGCGCTTCGGTGCCGTCGAGCCTCATCGGACGTGAAGCATCCCGCATCGCCCGGCCGGAGCCGTTACTCCCGGCGCACACGGCGGGGCTGCTAGCATCGCGGCCCGGAAACCGGGCGTAGGAAGGGGGCGCAATGTCTGGCTACGCAGTCGTCGATGTCGCGATCGGGCTGAGCTTCGTCTTTCTCATCCTCAGCATCTTCGCGACCTCCACCGTCGAGGCGGTGGCGGGGCTCCTGAGCTACCGGGCGAAGTCGCTCGAGGACTGGCTCGCCCAGAACTTGACCACCAAGGCTCCGGCCGGGCGCGCCGACAAGATCAAGCGGCTCGTCGAAGACCCTGGCCAGGAGCCGACGGCGCCCGAGACTCGGGCCGCGAAGCACATCCTCGGCCATCCGGTCGTGTACGCCATGACGAAGGGGTCGTCGCGGCCCTCATACGTCCCGCGGGAGCGCTTCGTCTCGGCGCTCCTCGGCCGCGGTGGCCAGACCAGGGCCAGGGTGTTCGCGGCGCTCGCCTCGGACGGCGACGCTGCGGGCACGACGGACGCCGTGATCAAGGCCTTACCGGCCGGTCAGGTGAAGCGGGGCCTCTCCGCCGCGTGGACGAAGGCCGACGGCGACCTCGGGAAGTTCAGGCAGCTCGCTGATGAGTGGTACTCGGCCGCGCCGGCGGTGGCGACCAAGGCCGAGGCGCTGATCGACGACCTGCCGGATGGGCCGATCAAGAAGGCGATGCGCAGCCTCTGGGTCGAGACGGCGGGCGACGCGCAGGCGTTCCGCACGGAGGCTGAGGAGTGGTTCGACCAGGCGATGCAGCGGCTGTCGGGCTGGTACAAGCGCCGGACGCAGGTCTGGCTCTGGATCGTGGGGTTCGCCTTCGCGGTGCTCCTCGACGTGGACTCGATCAGGATCGCCAACGCCCTCTGGCAGGATCCGACGCTGCGGCAGGTTGTCGCCGACCAGGCGCAGAACGGGCCGTCCGCCGGAGTCGACCCGAAGGGTGCGGCGGATCAGCTGAGCACGCTGGGGCTGCCGCTCGGGTGGGGCGGGTGGCCGAGCGGCTTCACGAACTGGATCTCGACCGTGGTCGGGCTCGTCCTGACGTCGGCCGCGGTGTCGCTCGGCGCGCCGTTCTGGTTCGACTCGCTGGGCAAGCTCGCGAACCTCCGAAACAGCGGCCCGAGGCCGAAGCCCGACGAGAACGCGGCCGCCTGACCGGCGCTCAGACCAGGTTTCCGAGTATCCGGACGATCGCGGCGCCGATCGTCACGATCAGGGTGACGCCCACGGCGCCGATGACGATGCCGATCGCGAGGACTGCCACGTCTTCGAGGATGATCGAGAGCGCGATCGCGACGGCGCCGAACGCCGGCAGCGTGTCGAGTCCCGAGAATGGCGGCGCGACCGCAGCCCCGACCGCGAGCGCCATCACGAGCAGTCCCAGGAGCCGCAGCATCCACCCCTGATCGAACAGCCGTGCCCCGCGGGGACGGGAGAACCGCTCGACCCGCCGGATCCACCGGCCCATGAGCGGAATGGCCTTGTCGGTCGTCGTCGCTCCGAGCTCGCGGTCCTGCCAGCGCGCGGGCAGCCAGATCGTGCGCCGGCCCAGCACCATCTGGCCGGCGAAGACGATGGTGATGGCCTCGAACACGTGGCTGATGCCGCCGGTGGGAAGTGGCAGAGCCGGCAGGAACATCAGGAGCAGGATCGCGACCGCGAAGCTCTTCTCCGCGAAGACGTCGTTCAGTGCGCCGAGCGTCTTTGTGCCGTCGCTCCGGAGCCAGCGCTCGAGCTGATCGCTGAAAGGCTCGTCCATCTCCGACGGACGATATGCGCGCCGGGCGCCGAGGCGGCTACCAGCGGATCACGAAGTCAGCCGTCCAGAAGCAAGCGTCCGCGTAGCCGCGGAACCGTCCACACTGGCGGCCGATGCCCACCCAGCGGTAGGACGGTGAGAGCATGATGGCGCGATGGACGGAGCTCTTGAGCCATGCCTCGGCGGTGGCGCTCGCGCTCGCGTGCGCACCGGTGCCCCACGCCAGGGTCTCTCCGGCTCTCCATGAGTAGCTGCTGACGAAGCCCGACCGTTCGATGCGGTAGGCGACCGTCGACCCGGTGGGGCTGGTATGGGCGAAGTAGTTGCGTCGCACCATGTCCTCGGAGTGCGAGAGGGCGACCCAGCGCAGGGCGGACACGCCGTGGAGGCTGCCGATGCCGTACGCGGCCCGGATGTCGTTGATCGCGTGGAGCAGCTGCTTTCTCGGCGGGATCGTGCCTGCGGCGGCGGTGTTGCTCGCCACGGCGGATGCGAGGAGCACGGCGACGCAGACGATCGCAGAGATGACGTATCTGCGATGGGACGGCGCGGCGCGGCCTCGAGCGTCGGCAAAAACGGCAGCACGGTACACCCCGGACCCCCTTGGTCAGCCGGCCGCGGCGTGCCTGCCCTCGACGTGGAGGACGACGGCGCACGCACGTCCGGATGCACGTCTCGCGATCAGACCTGGCGACGAGACGCCCGCACTTCCCGGCCTATCGTCCGAGAGAGGCCGGTGACTCGAAGACACTAAAGAACGCGGTTTTCGGTGTCATCCCCCAAATGCGGTATTTGCGCAGACGCCCGCGATGCGGCGGCCGCAAGCGGCGCACGCAGGCGATGGTCTGGGGCGGGCCGGCTCTCCATCGCCGGCAGCTCCGTCGTCGGATGCGCGTGGTACCACCGGACGTACCGATCCGTGAGGGGTTGGGCCGTGATCCCGTGGGCGTAGACCGAGAACGCAACGGTCAGGGCAACGGCGACCAGGATGTCGTGCTCACCGGGGAGGTGCGCCTCGTGCGTCAGAAGGACGGCGAAGACGATCGACGCGAGCCCACGCGGCCCGGACCAGCCCAGGAACAACAGCGTGGGGCGCCGGGCACCGCTGCCCAGCATCGCCAGGGCGACCGGCAGCATTCGGACAACGGTCAGGCTCAGCACCACGTACAGCGCAGCTCGTGCCGTGATGTCGTGGAGCGCCGGGCTCAGGATGACCGCGCCGAACAGGATGAACGTCGCCGCGTTCAGCATCTGACTGCTCTGATCGACCAGGTAGGCGACCTCTCCGCCGGTCTCGTGGCGCAGCGCGCCGAACGCCATCCCACCGGCGAAGGCGGCGATGAAGATGCTGCCTCCGAGACCCAGCGCGATGCCCGCCGCCAGCGCCGCCGCCGCGAACGTCACCACCTGGAGCCAGAGCGGCTCGACCGTGCTTCGTGCGACCGCCAGGCGTTCGACGACCGCGGCGAAGACGCCCGCCGCGAGGCCCGCCAACAGCCCGTAGCCGATCTGGTTTGCCACAAGGCTCCATGCGGCGTGGGCCGACATCGTCGACGCGTCGGCCTCGGCGATGCTGATCGCGATGAAGAACAGCGGGACGCAGATGCCGTCGTTGAGGCCGCTCTCGACATTCAGCCCCTGGCGGATGCGGGAGGGGAGACGCGGGTCGGTGACGACCGCCTGGCCCAGCGCGGCATCCGTGCACGCGAGGATCACCGCCAGCACGAGCGCCTCGGCTGTCTGGAGGCCAGGCAGCACCGCGATGCCCACCAGGGCCCCGGCGAGAATCGTGAGCGGGAGCCCGATCCCGAGCAGGCGCAGCGGCACGGCGTATTCGACCTTCAGCGTCCGCAGCGAGATCCGGGAGGCGTCCGCGAACAGCACGAGGGTCAGCGTGGCCTCCGCCAGGAGCTTGAGCGATTCGCCGCCGATGTGCAGGTCGATCAACCCCAGCACCGGGCCGGCGATCAGCCCCGTCGAGGTGAAGAAGATCGCCGGCGTTATGAGCGATCGCTCAAGCCGGCCGGACGCGGCTGCGAACGAGAGGACAAGGAACGCGATCGTGGCGAGAGCCCAGGGCTCCATTGCCGCCCTACCCTGTCAGAAGCGGCCCGAGGCGCGTGCACTGGAGCGCCGCACGCCTGGCGCTGGTAGCGTCGGGCCCATGTCCGACCCAGATCCGCATGGGCCGCCTGGGCACCGCCGCCGGAGCGTCCACGACTTCGATGCCAGCTACTTGGGCCAGCCTCCGTGGGACATCGGCCGCCCGCAACCCGCATTCGTCGCGATCGCCGACGCGGGCAAGGTTCACGGCCGCGTCCTCGACGTTGGCTGCGGAACCGGCGAGCACGTGCTGATGGCAGCCGAACGAGGCCTCGCCGCGCTGGGTGTCGACAGCGCCCCGGCGGCGATCGCGATCGCAGAGCAGAAGGCGCGGGCGCGGGAGCTCGACGCCAGGTTCCTGGTATGGAACGCCGTCGAGCTCGAGAGCCTCGGAGAGCAGTTCGACACGGTGCTGGACAGCGGGCTGTTCCACGTGTTCGACGACGAGGATCGGGCCCCGTACGTCGAGAGCCTGCGGGCTGCGACTGCCCCGGGCGGGCGCTTCCACATGCTGTGCTTCAGCGATCGGGAGCCGGGCGATTGGGGCCCCCGCCGAGTCACGCGGGACGAGATCGAGCAGAGCTTCAGCGACGGCTGGCGGATCGAGGCGATCGAGCCGGTGGTGTTCGAGACAAATATGGATCCGGGTGAGGTGCTCGCCTGGCAGTCCGAGATCAGCCGTACTTCATAGGGATCTCCCGGACGCCATGGTCACCTTCCGTGAATACGGTGGGTGCATGACCACCTCATCGCACATCTCATCCCTCGCCCCGGTCGCACGGCACCAGGTCGACGTCCGGCGGGCGATGCCCACCGCAATCGCGACCGTAGTGATCGTCGCGGCCGGCGTCGCCTGGTTCGAGATCATCGGCGTAGCGCTCGGTTCTGTCCGGTAGGCGGCGAGCGCGCAAATCATCTGATACATGACGTCTGCCTAGAGGTTTACAGCCGCCATCCCCGCCTTGTCGTATCGCTCGCCGGCGACCTGCGGCAGCTCGGCATCGATCCGCGCCATGTCGTCGGCCGTCAGCTCGACTTCGAGAGCAGCCGCGTTCTGCTCGAGGTAGGTGCGGCGCTTCGTGCCTGGGATCGGGATCAGATCATCACCCCGAGCGAGCAC
>JBOHBE010000306.1:0-1961 GCA_050698235.1 Gaiellales bacterium | reverse complement strand
GCGCCGGCCCGGCGCGGAAGACGCGCCGCTCCGAGGCGCCGGCCGCGGCCAGCCATCCGGCCGCCGCCGCGTAGCGCTTGTACTCGATCAGGCGCGCGAGCAGCTCGGCCTCGGCCTGCTCGGCGGTCATGTCGTCGCCCTCGTCGTCCTCCTCGCCCGGGAAGAGCATCCGCACCTTGATCTCGAGCAGCGCCGCGATCAGGACGAGGAACTCGCTGGCCGACTCGAGGTCGAGCTCGCCGTCGTCGTAGGCGCGCTCGATGTAGGCGACGACGATCTCGGCGATCGGGACCTCGGCCAGCTCGATCTCCTCGCGCATGACGAGCGCCAGGAGCAAGTCGAACGGCCCCTGGAACACGTCGAGGTCAAGATCCAGCTGCGTGAGGTTCACGAAGCCCGGATTGTACGGCCGCGCGCGGACGCGGTTCTACGCGACGACGGCCTCGCCCAGCAGGGCGCGCGCCTCGGCCATGAAGTCGCCGTCGGGCCGGACGCGGTAGCCGGCGCCGAACCGCAGCACCTTCGGGCCATCGGATGTGCGGATCTCGAGCTCGACCGGTGCATCGCCGGGGTACTCGCCGATCAGGTGGCGGAGCTCGTCGACGACCGTCGCGAGCGCCGCCCGGGCGTCGATCCGGAGCTTCACGATGCCCTGGTCGTCGACGGCCTCGAAGGGGGCCACCTCGAGCGCGATCAGCTTGACCTCGGACTCGGAGCGCCTGTCGGCGCGCGCCTTGATGAGCACGATCGCGTCGGGCAGGAGGACGCTCCGGCAGGTCTCCCACGTGCTCGCGAACACGACGACCTCGACGGAGTCGGTGATGTCGTCGAGCTCGCAGAACGCCATCTGGTCACCGCGTTTGGTCACCATCGGCCGCAGCGAGGCGACAATGCCGCCGACCGTCACGACCTGACCGTCGCGCAGGTCCTGGATCGCGCGGAGCGGCGTGTCCGTCTTGCGCGAGAGCTGCTCGCGGAGCGGGGCCAGCGGATGGCTCGAGACGTACATCCCGAGCGCCTCCTTCTCGCGGCGCAGGAGCTCGTCGCGCGGCCACTCTTCGGACGGCACCGGCGGGCGGCCGCGGCTCGAGGGCGCAGCGCCGTTGCCGTTCTCGTCGCCCAGGTCGAAGATCGAGCCCTGGCCCACGAGCGCGTCGGACTGCGTCCGCTGGCCGGCCGAGATCGCCTGCTCGAGGACGTCGAACATGCCCCGCCGGCTGGCCCCTGTCGAGTCGAACGCGCCGCAGGCGATCAGGCTCTCGACCATGCCCCGGTTGAGCACGGCCATGTCGACCCGCTCGCAGAAGTCCCAGATCGAGTCGAACGGCCGCTCGCTGCGGGCGGCGATGATCGCGCGCACCGCCCCCTCTCCGACCCGCTTGACCGCCGCGAGGCCGAACCGGATGCGCCCCTCGACGACCGCGAAGTCGGACTGGCTCGAGTTGGCGTCGGGCGGCAGCACCTCGACGCCCATATCGGCGCACTCGCCGACGTAGAACGGCACGCGGTCCTTGGTCGACATGACCGACGAGATCAGCGCGGCCATGTACTCGGCCGGGTAGTTGGCGCGCAGGTACGCCGTGCGGTAGGCGATCAGGCCGTAGCAGGCGGCGTGCGCCTTGTTGAAGCTGTAGTCGGCCGCCATCTCGACCTTGGCCCAGAGGGCGTGCGCGGTGGCAGCGGGGACGCCGTTGGCCTCGCACCCGGCGGTGAACTTGTCCTTGAGCGACGCCATGAGGCTCGCGATCTTCTTGCCGATCGCCTTCCTGAGATCGTCCGCCTCGGCCGGGCTGAACCCGGCCAGCGACTTGGCGATCTCCATGTACTGCTCCTGGTAGATGCAGATCCCGTAGGTGTCGCCGGTGAGCGCCTTCAGCCGCTCGTCGATGAACGTGACCTGCTCCGTGCCGGCCTTGCGGCGCGCGTACCCAGGGATGTAACCCATCGGGCCCGGCCGGTAC
>JBOHBE010000305.1:0-3367 GCA_050698235.1 Gaiellales bacterium | reverse complement strand
TCGAGTCGTTCCGCGTCGCCGACGACGTGCTGCGCCAGGGCGTCCAGGGGATCTGCGATCTGATCACGCTGCCGGGGCTCATCAACCTGGACTTCGCCGACGTCCGCACGATCATGCAGAACGCCGGCTCCGCGATGATGGGGATCGGGATGGCGACCGGCTCCCAGCGGGCGCACGAGGCGGCGACGCACGCCATCAAGAGCCCGCTGATCGACCACGAGGTGCAGTCGGCGCGCGGCATCCTGCTCGCGGTGTCGGGCGGCAGCGACCTGTCGCTCCACGAGGTCAACGAGGCGGCCGAGGTGGTGCGGGCCGCGGCCGACGACGAGACGACGATCATCTTCGGGGCCAGCGTCGACGAGCGGCTCGCGGGCCAGATGTGGGTGACGGTCGTGGCGACGGGCTTCACACTGCCGGGCGACGCACCGGCGAGGCGGGCTCCGTCACCGGGAGCGGACATCAGCCTCGAGCCTCCCAGCTTCCTCAGCTGAGCGGCCCTAGAATCTCGTCATGAGAGCTGCGGTCGCAGCCGGCCACGCAGTCACCGCCCGGGCCGCGGCGCGCGTGCTCGAGCGCGGCGGGAACGCGGTCGACGCGACCGTCGCAGCGGGCGCGATGTCGTGGGCGGCGGAGCCGAGCCTCACTGGCCCCTGCGGCGGCGGCTTTCTGATGGTGCGCCCGGCGCGGGACGGCCGCGTGCGCGTCCTCGACTCGTTCACCGCGATCCCGGGCCGCGACATGCCCGCCGGCCGCACTCTGGCGGAGGTCGAGCGGGTGCTGGTGCCGTTCGACGAGCAGACGACGCAGGAGTTCCACATCGGCGCAGCGGCCTGTGCCGTGCCTGGGGTGCTGGCGGGGCTTCATGCAATGCACCGCCGCTACGGCTCGCTGCCGTGGCGCGACCTCCTGCTGCCGGCCGCCGAGGCTGCCGACCGCGGCGTCGCGAGCTCGGGCGGGCAGTACGCGGTCATCGTCGCCATCCGCGAGATCCTGCGGCGCACGCCGGAGGTGAGCCGCGTTTTCTGGCCGGACGGGGCGCTGGTCAGCGAGGGTGTCCCGATCCGTCAACCCGACCTCGCCGCGACGATCGAGCGCCTCGCCGAGCGGCCCGACGACCTCTACACGGGCGAGCTGGCGCGGGCGATGGTCGACCACCAGGACAGATCCGGCGGGCCGCTCACGATCGCCGACCTCGCGACCTACCGGCCGGTGTGGCGCCGGCCCCTCCGCGTTCCCTACGGCCGCCACGTCATCGCGACGAACCCGCCACCATCATCGGGCGGAGTTCTGATCGGGCACATGCTGTCGGTGCTCGAGGGCGTGCCGGGGCCGCGGCCGCCCGGACAGGCGCGCACGCTGCGGGCCTACGCCGAGACGATGCGGGCCGCGGCGCGCATGCGCACAGAAACGTTCACGCGGCTCCTCTACCGTGGCGGGCTGGGGCGGCACATGCTGGCGCCGGAGGCGGTCGAGGCGAGCCGGGCGGCGGTCGTCGCGGCGCTGGCCGGCGAGCCGACGCCGGCGCTCACGGTGCCATCCGATGCCGGGACGACACATGTCTCCGTCGTCGACCCGGCCGGCAACGCGTGTGCCTTCACCGCCTCGAACGGCTCCCACTCGGGGGTGATCGTGCCCGGCACCGGGCTTCACTTGAACAACATGATGGGCGAGGAGGACCTGGCGGCCGGCAGGCACATGCCGCCCGGCTCTCGGCTCACGAGCATGCAGGCGCCGTCCATGGCCACGGGCGACGACGGCCTCGAGCTCGTCATCGGCTCGAGCGGATCGAACAGGCTGCGGTCGGCGATCATGCAGGTCGCGGTCAACGTCCTCGACCATCACATGGAGGCGCAGGATGCCGTCGACCACCCGCGCGTCCACGTCGAGGGCGACCGGCTCGACTGCGAGGGCGGCCTCGACGAGAGCGAGCTGGAGGTGCTCGAGCGGTGGGGCGAGCGCCTGAACCGGTTCGAGGGGCTCAACCTCTACTTCGGCGGCACGAACATCGTCTCGGTGCGCGACGGGCGCACAGAGGCGGCCGGCGACCCGCGCCGCGACGGCGACGGGATCGTCCTGGACGTCTGTCCCGGCTGAAACACCTGTACCGGGTACATCTGTTTCATGTGTCGGTCTTGGGTGGGGCGACCTTGCCGTTGCCCTGCGCCCGCGACTGGATGCGGGCCGCCATCGCGATGTTCTCGAGCCCGCGGGCGAGCAGCTCGACGATCACCATGAGCCGGCCGTGCTCGGTTCGCTCCTCGAGGATCCGCTGCTTCTCGGCGGCCGGGAAGTCGACGCGGGCCGCGATTGCGTAGCTGAGCGCGCCGGGCGGCGTCTCGCGCACCTCCGGGTCGGGCTCCTGGCCCGTTGCCTCGGCGATCCGGCGATAGAGGTCGAGCGCCGAGGTGGCCTCGTCGCCCGCGCTCGGGTCGTCCTCGGCCTGCTCGACGTTCCCGGTGAGATAGGCCCGGCCGCGTGTGAGGCCGACGACCCTGACCACCTCTCCGCCTTGGATCACGATGTTCATACGCCCGTCGTCGAACGTCTCGAGCACCTCGACCACGCGGGCGGTCGTCCCGACCTCGCGCGCGCCTTCGGCATCGGAGTAGAGCAGGGCAAACTCGCCGTCACGCTCGCGGCAATCGGCGACGAGGCTCTTGTACCGCTCCTCGAAGATGTGGAGCGGCATCAGCTCGCCGGGAACCAGCACGGAAGCCAGCGGAAACAGGCCGATCTCGCGGGCGGACATCGGGTTGGTACTCTAGTGACGCGTTGCGCGCCCGTCCCGCCATCGCCGATCTGAAGCCGTACGAGCCGGGGAAGCCGGCAGCCGCGGTGCGCCGTGAGCTGGGCCTCGACCGGATCGTGAAGCTGGCCTCGAACGAGGGCCCGTTCGGGCCGTTCCCGTCGGCCCTCGAGGCGATCGCCCGCCAGGCGCCAGAGCTGAACCGCTATCCGGAGCTCGGCTACGACCTGACCGAGCGGCTGGCCGCGCGGCACGGGGTCGACCGCTCGATGATCGCGATCGGGAACGGCGCCGACGGGATCGTCGGGTGCCTCTCGACCGCCTACCTCGACCCGGGCGACGAGGCCGTCATGGGCTGGCCGTCGTTCGTCTCGTACTACCTCGACGCGGTCAAGATGGGCGCGACGCCGGTGACGGTGCCGCTCGTCGACGGCGCCTACGACCTGCCGGCGCTGGCCGACCGGATCGGGCCGCGGATGAAGATCGCCTACGTCTGCAACCCGAACAACCCGACGGGATCGATGGTGGGCCGCGACGCCCTGGCAGCGTTCGTCGATGCCGTCCCCGACGACGTCCTGATCGTCATCGACGAGGCCTACAGCGACTACATCACGGACCCCG
>JBOHBE010000304.1:0-1868 GCA_050698235.1 Gaiellales bacterium | reverse complement strand
GTCGAGGGCTTCCTCGGGAACGGCGTGAAGATCAACCACGTGGTGGAGGTGAGCTTCGACGACTTCCCGAAGCTGATCGACGCGCTCGGGGGCATCGACGTGACGCTGAAGCGCTGCGTGGTGTCGCGCAACGTGTTCGAGAACGGCGACGTGTTCCGCCTCCCCAAGGGCACCCATCACCTGAGCGGGAAGCAGGCGCTCGAGTTCTCGCGCATCCGCGAGAACAAGTGCGCGCCGAACGAGACGGACATCCAGCGCGCAGAGCGCCAGCAACTGGTCCTCCAGCGCATACGTGCGAAGGCGCTGTCCCCGACCACCTTCTTCCGTCTCCCCTGGGTCGCCTGGGATGCGCCGCGAGCGGTTCGCACCGACCTCGGAGGCATCGGCATGGGCGCGTTGATCGGCGACCTGGTGACTGGCGGCTCGGGGTCCACGCACGTGCTCAAGCCGTCGGGCGTCGGCCCCGGCACCAGCCTGATCATCTCCCCCGCCGAGCGCCAGGCGGCGGTCAAGGAGCTGCTGGGGCAATAGCCGGCTGATGCGTATCCGGTTCGCTCCATCCGGTCGGTGACGTAGCTTCGCCGGGGTGGCGAGGCCCGCGTACCCTCGGACGATCTTGGAGTTCCAGGAGCGCTTCGCGACCGAGGAGGCCTGCCGCGAGTACCTGTTCGCGTCGCGTTGGCCGGAGGGGTTCCGCTGCCCGGGATGCGGCGCCGATCGTGCCGGCGGCCAGACACGCCGGCATCTGTGGATCTGCACGTCCTGCGCGCGCCAGACGTCTGTGACGGCCGGGACGGTGATGCACGGCACGCGCACGCCGCTGCGGCTGTGGTTCTGGGCCGCCTACCTGGTCGCCACCCACCACCCGGGGATCTCGGCCAAGCAGCTGCAGCGGCAACTCGGCCTGTCGCGCTATGAGACCGCGTGGCTGATCCTGCAGAAGCTCCGACGGGCGATGGTCGCGCCCGAGCGCACGCTGCTCAGCGACGAGGTCGAGATCGACGAGTTCTACGTGGGCGGCCACGAGGAAGGGCTCAAGGGTGGCCGCCAGCGCGGCAAGAAAGCGCTCTGCGGCGTCGCGATCGAGGTGCGAGGCAAGGGTTCGGGCCGGCTGCGACTGGCCGTCCTGCCCGACGCCTCGGGCCCCTCGCTGCTGGCGTTCACCCAGTCCACGACCGCGCCCGGCGCGATCGTGCACACCGACGGGCTGCAGTCCTACCGGGTGCTGGCCAAGCATGGCTACGAGCACCGGCGCCGGCTGCAGGACGGTGCCAAGCCCGGTGAGCAACTGCTGCCACGCGCGCACCGCGCGATCTCCAACTTCAAGGCGTGGATGGACGGCACCCACCGCGGCGTCGGCGACAAGCACCTGCAGGTCTACCTCGACGAGTACGTCTTCCGCCACAACCGACGCGTCACCCCGATGGCCGCCTTCCAGACGCTGCTCGGCCTCGGCGCCGTCCACAAGCCCACGACCTACGCCCAGATCACCCGCCGCGACGCCGCCTGACCCCGTTTGGAGTCAACCGGATACGCATCAGATGAGTAGTTCCACGTGGTTAGGCGCAGTAGTTGGCGAGGGCGCGTGGTGGGCGGCCGAGTCTGTGGTTGAGCGCGATCGCGGCGGCGAGCGCGAGGAAGCGCGCGGCGATGCGGGCGCGCAGGCCGTGGAGGGTGCGGGCTCCGTGGCGTTCGAGCGTGAGCAGGTCTTTGCAGGTCTGGAAGATCGATTCGATGCGCTGGCGGATCGGGGCGAGGTGCGGGCCGCCGGCGGGTTCGTCTCGGCGGCGGGGGGCGGGCGATCGTGGCGCCGAGCTCGGCGGCGTCTTGTTCGAAGTCGCGGCCGGCGTAGCCCTTGTCGCCGATCA
>JBOHBE010000303.1:0-2218 GCA_050698235.1 Gaiellales bacterium | reverse complement strand
GTTCTCGACCAGCCCCTCCCGCTCGACGATGTCGAGCGTCGCCAGGGCCGCGCGGCACGACACCGGGTGCCCGGCGTACGTGCTGATGTGGGCCAGCGGCGCGTCGGCGAACGCAGCGGCGATCTCGCCCGAGACGACGGCCGCTCCCAGCGGGGCGTAGCCGCTCGTGATGCCCTTCGCGACGGTGAGGATGTCGGCGGTGACACCCCAGTGGTCGAGCCCGAACATACGGCCGGTGCGCCCGAAGCCGGTGATCACCTCGTCGACGATGAGCAGCACGCCGTGGCGCGTGCAGATGTCGCGCAGCGCCGGGAAGTAGCCGTCGTGCGGCACCTTGATGGCCTGCCGGAAGGCGATCGGCTCGGCGATGACCGCGGCGACGGTGTCGGGCCCCTCGCGCAGGATCGCCCGCTCGACGTCGCGGGCGCACTCGAGCGAACAGCCACTCTCGCGGGTACAGAGGCCGCAGCGCCCGGGCGACGGCTGGGTCACGTGGACGAACCCCGGCACGAGCGGCGCGAACGGCTCGCGCGACTCAGGGATGCCGGTCGCCGACATCGCCCCGTACGTCGACCCGTGGTACGAGCCGTCGCGGCCGATGATCTTGACCCGGCCGGGCCGGCCCAGGCGGCGATGGTACGCCCGCACCACCTTGAACGCGGTCTCGTTGGCCTCGCTGCCGGTCGAGCCGAAGAGGAAGAGCGGGTCGTCGACCGGCACGAGCGGCGTCAACCGCTCGGCGAGCGCCGCGGCCACCGGGTGTGACAGGCCCAGGTCGAGCGAGGCCCACTCGAGCGAGCCGGCCTGCTCGGCCATCGCGGCGCCGATCTCCTGTCGCCCGTGTCCGACGGAGCACGCGCCGAGGTGCCCGCCGGCGTCGAGCAGGCGGAGCCCGTGGTCGTCGACCACATAGGCCCCATCGCCGCGCACCAGCACCCGCGGGTAGCTCCCCGGGAAGAGCCGGTCGAGCTCCGGAAAGCTCGCGCTCGAGTGACGAACCCGTGCCCTCAGCGTTTGCTGGACGTGGTCCAGGTCAGACATCGCCCGCCGCGGTCAGTTCCAGCGTCGAGCCGGCACCGATGGTCTGGCGGCGCGGCTCCCCGAGCGGCTCCCATCGCGGGTAGCTCGCCCCGGCGACGAGCAGGCAGAGCTCGCCGCCGGCGGGCAGCTCGACGCAGATGTTCCCGAGGTCGACCTCGACCTCTGACGCGCCCGTCGCGGCCCGCGCGATCCCCTCGCACAGGTTGAGGAGCGCGCCGTCCGAGTCGCGCATGCAGAGCGTGCAGACCCAGTCGGCCTGGTCACCGCCGGTCGATGCAGTCGCCAGGCGGGCGCGCACGGGTCCCGCCAGCCGCTGCGCCGGAGGCACGCCGAGCCCGACCAGCGAGACGCCTGGGTGTGCGGCCACGGGGCGCTGGTCGAACTGGCCCCAGCCGGGGCCGCCTGCGGTGTTGACCCTGAGGATCCTCCCGCCGAGGGTGGGCGGCAGGTTCCCGGGGTCGTGCTCGAACGCTGTGCCCGGGATCGCCATCGAGACGGGCTCGGCGCCCGGCGGCGGCCACGACTCGAGCTCGAGCCACCTGCGGGCCCCGAGCATGTAGGCGCTGACCCGCGCCATCGGCGGATCCTCGCCTGCGATGGCCGCCGAGTAGAACTCGAGCTCGCGGTCGAAGAGCCCAAAGGCGTCGCCCGAGCCTGCGACGCCGAGGTTCCGGTCGCCCACGAGGTGGGTCAGCCAGTCGTCGTGCCCCCACGGCCCGATGATCAGGCGCGAGCGGGGGTTCCGGTCGGCGGCGAAGTTGCGCAGCGTCCCGTCGAGGAACGTGTCGTGCCAGCCGCCGATCGAGAGCGCGGGGACGCGGACGGCCTCGCGGCGCGCGGCGATCGAGCACCGCTCCCAGTAGGGCGACCCGATCGCCTCGCGGAACCACGGCTCGCACCAGGGCGCGAACTCGATCAGCTCGTCGCGGGCCGTGTAGGAACGCTCGACGTCGTCGAGCCAAAGGCGGTCCTGCGGGCCGAAGATGCCGGCGATCCAGGAGTGGATGAACGCCAGCTCGAGGACGCCCGAGTGGAACGTCCAGCCCTCGCCGTAGGCGTCGGGAGTCAGCCCGGGGGCGATCGCCCGCAGGCTGGGCGGCGCCTCGACCGCGGCCAGCCACTGGGTCGCGCCGACGTACGAGTTCCCGGTAATTTATACGTCGCCCGAGCCCCCTTG
>JBOHBE010000302.1:0-7415 GCA_050698235.1 Gaiellales bacterium | reverse complement strand
GCGGCGGCCAGCGCAGCGTGGATCGCTTCGGCCTCCCACGCGGCGACGCCGGCGAGCGCATCGCGGGCCGCGGCGAGCGAGCTCGGCGCGGCCGTATCGCCCTCGACCCGCGCCCACGCGTCGGGGTCGACATCGGCCGGGCCGAACAGGAACCCGGCGAACCCCTCGAACTGGCCGAGCGTGCGGAGCTTCTCCTGGACGATCGGCGCTACCTCGGCAACGCGCTCCGGCTGGTTCGCGAGCGGCGAGCCGGAACCCTCGAGGTAGCCCTGGAGCGAGGCCGCGAACTCGGGCGCCGGGAGCGCGCGCAGGTGCTCGCCGTTCAGCCACTCGAGCTTCTCGGGATCGAACACGCCAGGGCTCGAGTTGACCCGCTCCAGCGTGAACCGCTCGACGAGCTCGGGGACGGTCATGATGGTGGTGTGGTCGTCGAAGCTCCAGCCGACGAGCGCGAGGTAGTTGACGAGCGCCTCTGACAGCACTCCGCGGTCGCGGAACTCCTCGACCGAGACGGCGCCGTGGCGCTTGGAGAGCTTCTTCTTGTCGGTGCCGAGCACCATGGGCAGGTGCGCGTAGGTGGGTGGCTCGGCCTCGAGGGCGGCGTAAACCGCGAGCTGGCGCGGCGTCGACGGCAGCAGGTCCTCGCCGCGGATGACATGGGTGATGCCCATCTGGATGTCGTCGAACGGGTTGGCGAAGAGGTAGGTCGGAGTCGCGTCGGAGCGGAAGATCACGTGGTCGCCGAGGAGCGCGTTCTCCCACTCGACGTGCCCGCGCACGACGTCCTCGATCGAGCTCGTCCCATCGCCCGGCATTGCCAGGCGGATGACGTGCGGCAGCCCCGACGCCTCGCGCTCGGCCCGCTCCTCGGCTGTCAGGTTCCGGCACCGCCCCGAGTAGATCAGGGGCAGGCCGGCCGACTGGCGCCGCTCCCGCTCGGCCTGAAGCTCCTCGGCCGTGCAGTAGCACGGGTAGGCGGCCCCGCTCTCGACCAGGTCGGCCGCCGCGGCCGCGTAGAGGTCGAACCGCTGGGTCTGGCGATACGGGCCGTCGTCCCAGTCGATCCCCAGCCAGCGGAGCACATCCTCGGCCTGGGCGATCGCCTCCTCGGTCGACCGCGCGCGGTCGGTGTCCTCGAAGCGCAGCACCACGCGGCCGCCCGTGTGGCGCGCATAGAGCCAGTTGAAGAGCATCGTGCGCGCGTTCCCGACGTGGAACCACCCGGTCGGGCTCGGAGGCATGCGGACGACGGGAGCGGACACGGCGGCCCAGTCTAGTCGCGACGGCGGTGGGGCCCGAGCCGTCCCGATACCATCGGGCGATGGACTTCGGAGCGCACCTCGGAACGGCCGGCGGAGCCGACAAGGCTGCGATCCGCGCGGGCGAGATCGGCGCGACCGCGCTTCAGATCTTCACGCAGAGCCCGCGGATGTGGCGGCATCCCGACGTCGACCCGGACGCCGCGAAGGCCTTCCGCACCGCCCGTGACCAGAACGGGATCGCCACGGTCACCTGCCACGCCACCTACCTGATCAACCTCGGCGCGACCGACGACGCCGTCTATTCCAAGAGCGTCAAGGCGCTCTCGAAGACGATGCTGGCCGCGCAGGCATACGCGGCCGACGGCGTCGTGTTCCACCTCGGCAGCCATCTCGGCCGGGGCCTCGACGCCGCCCTGCACCAGGTCATCCCCGCGATGCAGGTCGCGCTCGGAGAGGGCAGCAAGCGGTCGAAGACGCGGCTCGTGATCGAGAACTCGGCGGGCGCCGGCAACACCATGGGCCTCACGATCGACGACATCGCCCGCGTGATCGACGACCTGGGACGGCCGAAGCGAGTCGGCGTCTGCCTCGACACCTGCCACCTGTGGGCGACCGGGGTCGACGTGCGCGACCCGGCCCGCGTCGACGACCTGGTCAGCGAGATCGACGAGCGGATCGGGCTCGAGCGCCTGGTCTGCCTGCACGTGAACGACGCCGCGCTCCCTCTCGGTGCGCACCGCGACCGCCACGCCGATCCCGGCGACGGCCTGATCGGCCGCAAGCTCGGCGTGATCCTCGGCCACCCTCGCCTCCAGGATGTCGCGGCGATCACCGAGTCGCCCGGTCCGGGCGGCAAGGGCCCTGACAAGACGACCATCGCCGCGCTTCGCCGCCTGCACAAGGCGGGCGTGCGCAGATACGTCAGTGCTTGAGGTCGGCGCATCCCGCCCTCTCCGCGAGGACGAGCTGACCTTCCGCTACACCCGAAGCGGCGGGCCCGGCGGCCAGCACGTGAACACGAGCTCCACTCGCGTCGAGCTGCTCTTCGACGTCGCCGGTAGCCCGGCGCTCACCGAGCCGGAACGCTCGCTCGCGAAGCGGCGGCTGCGAACGCGGCTCGACTCGGAGGGCCGCCTGCGCGTCGTCGCCCAGGACGAGCGCAGCCGCGCGCGGAACCGCGCCATCGCGATCGACCGGTTCGTCGCGCTCATGCGCGAGGCGCTGCGGCCGCCGCCTCCCCCGCGCCGCCCGACACAGCCCACTCGGGCGGCCCGAGAGGAGCGGCTCGACGAGAAGCGCCAGCGGGGCACGCGGAAGCGCATGCGCAAGCCGCCGCCCGCGTCGGAGGACTAGCGCCGTCGTTCGGAGATGACGCGGAAGCTGCGGTGGTCGCCGGGGAGCTCGTGGAACTCGGGGTTCACGCAGCCCATCGGGTCCTCGCGGTTCTCGTACGCCCGCTCAACCTCGACCGGGCACACCGCCAGAGGCTCGCGCACGGCACGCACGCCGCCGAACCCGTTTCGCCGGCGGCTCGACCGGCGCAGGATGTCGAGGTCGATGTCGGCGGCGAAGATCTCCTGGGTGCATCCGACGTACGTGCGCCCGAACGCCTCGTAGGCGTACAGGAACGGGCACGACTGCTCGAGGCACCGCGACGGGTGGACCACCTTCTGGCAGACGACGCCGCAGCGACGGCATTCAACCTGCTCTGTGCGATCGACCACCGGAAGCGGTTGGCGGATGCGAGCCATGCTCAGAGTTTACCTGGGGCTGCCGCCGCCATGAGCCTGTCGACGGCCTCCAGCACCTCGGCGGGGCTGGTCGCCACCGAGTCCGCAAGGCTGTGGTCGCCGGTGTCGACGCGGAAGTACGTGACGAGGCATGTGCGCATGCCGAGGGCGGCCGGGCCCTGCACGTCCTCGCGCACCCGGTCGCCGACGAAGAGCGCGTTCGCAGGCTCCACACCGAGGGCATCGAGCACCGCCTCGTAGATCTGGGCCGCAGGCTTTCGCAGGCCGATCTCGGACGAGAAGACGACCGCGTCGACGCGCTCAGCCACGCCGTCCGCTGCAACGTCGGCGTGGAGCAGATCCGGCGGGTCGAACGTGTTCGAGACGATGCCGATCCGAAGGCCGCGCGCCCGGACGGCATCGAGCAGGCCGTGCGCCTCGGGGTGCAGGTGGCGCGCGCTCGCCCAGCCGCGGTGCTCCGCCTCGATGGCCGCCCGCACCAGGTCCGGCCCGGGCGAGACACCGCACGCGGCCAGCGCCTCCGCGACCACCTCGGCGTACACCAGCTCCGCGTGGTCGTCGGGGTCGGCCGAGAGCGTCGCAAACCGGCGGCGGAGCTCGTCGCGCAGGTCGGGCGCCCGCTCCGGGTCGCCGCCCGCCGCCGTCAGCATGTCGCGCAGGCAGCCGAGCCACAGGTTCTCGTCGAACCGGAAGTCGAGCAGCGTGTGGCCGTAGTCGAAGAGGACAGCCTCGAGCATCGGCGCTACTCCGAGGTCGGGTGGTCCTCGAACAGGTAGCGGACCGTGAGCCGCTTGGCCGCCTCGGCCTCGTCCAGCCGCCGCACCGGGCGCGTGTGGGGCGCGTCCTTCAGCTGCTGGGGATCGTCGGCCGCCTCGCGGGCGATCGCGATCATCGCGTCACAGAACGCATCGAGGGTCTCGAGCGCCTCGGTCTCGGTCGGCTCGATCATGAGCGCCTCCGAGACGATCAGCGGGAAGTAGATCGTCGGCGGGTGAAAGCCGTGATCCATCAGCCGCTTGGCGACATCGAGCGCCGTCACGCCGTGCTCACGCCGGAGCGTCCGCGCCGAGACGACGAACTCGTGCATGCAGAGGCGGTCGACGGGCAGGTCGTAGACGTCGCGCAGCCGCGACAGCACGTAGTTGGCGTTGAGCACCGCGACCTCGGACATGTGCCGGAGCGCCGGACCCCACATCCGCATGAACGCGTACGAGCGGACGAACACCCCGAACGGCCCCGCGAACCCGCGCACCCTGCCGATGGTCTTCGGCTCGTCCCAGTCGTAGGCGAACGTGTCGCCGGTGCGCGCGATCCGAGGCACGGGCAGGAACGGCGTCAGCATGTCGCGCACCGCGACCGGGCCGCCGCCCGGGCCGCCGCCGCCGTGCGGCTGTGAGAACGTCTTGTGCAGGTTGAAGTGGACGACGTCGAAGCCCATGTCCCCCGGGCGCGAGATGCCGCACACCGCGTTCAGGTTGGCCCCGTCGTAGTAGAGGAGCGCGCCGGCGTCGTGGAAGATGTCGGCGATCTCGGTGATCCGCTCCTCGAAGAGGCCGAGCGTCGACGGGTTGGTGAGCATGAGCCCGGCCGTCTTCGGCCCCACCTTGCCGCGGAGGTCGTCGACGTCGATGTTGCCGCGCGGGTCGGTCTTGACACCCACGAGCGTGTAGCCGGCCATGGCAACGCTAGCCGGGTTCGTGCCATGCGCGGTGTCGGGGACGACGATCTCGCTGCGGTCCTCGCCGCGGTCGTCGAAGTACGCACGCATGAGGGTGAGGCCCGTGAGCTCGCCCTGCGACCCGGCGGCCGGCTGGAGCGTCACGGCGTCGAGCCCCACCACCTCGGCCAGCATCCGCTCGAGCCGCCACATCAGCTCGAGCGCGCCCTGGGCGCCCTCTGCATCCTGGTGCGGGTGCAGGTCGCGGAACCCGCCGAGCGCCGCCGCGCGCTCGTTGACCCGCGGGTTGTACTTCATCGTGCACGAGCCGAGCGGATAGAAGCCGGTGTCGATCCCGAACGTGCGGGTCGAGAGCTCGGTGAAGTGACGCACGAGGTCGGGCTCGGCGATCTCCGGCAGGCGCGGCGGCTTGGCCCGCCGCAGCTCGGCGGGGACGCTGGCCGCCTCCACGCCCGTCTCGGGCACACGCCCGGCGCGCCGGCCCGGCCGCGAGCGCTCGTAGACGAGCTTCACGCTGCCAGCACCTCCGCGAGCCGCGCGATGTCGGCGCGCGTGCGCTTCTCGGTCACGGCGACCAGGAGGAGGTTCTCCATCCCCGGGTAGTCGCGACCCAGCGGATAGCCGGGGTGGACGCCCTGGGCCCGCGCCGCCTTGACGACGGCCTCGGCCGGCCGGCCGAGGTCGAGCGCGAACTCCTTGAACGTCGGCCGGTCGAACGCAGGCGGCAGGCCGACGACCCGCTTTGCCTCCGCCGCGAGCGACAGGCACGCCCGCCCGATGTCGCCCAGGCCCTCCGGGCCGAGCCAGCACAGGTACGCGAGCCCCGCCAGCGCCAGCAGTGTCTGGTTGGTCGTGATGTTCGACGTGGCCTTCTCGCGCCGGATGTGCTGCTCGCGCGTCTGGAGCGTGAGCACGTACCCGCGCTTGCCCGCGAGATCGTGCGTCTCGCCGACGATCCGGCCGGGCAGCCGGCGGATGTGCTCGTTCCTGGCGGCCATGAACCCGTAGTGCGGCCCGCCGTAGCTCATGTGGTTCCCGGCCGACTGGCCCTCGCCGATCGCGAGCGCGCAGCCGTAGTTGGCGGGCGCCTCGAGCACCCCGAGCGAGAGCAGGTCGACGTGGGCGACAGGCAGCGCGCCGGCCTCGGAGGCGGCGCCGGCAATGTCGGGGGCCGGTTCGAGGCAGCCGAAGAAGTTGGGCTGCTGGAAGATCACGCACGCGGCGTCCTCGGCCGCGGCCCGGATCGCGTCGGGATCGGTCGTCCCACCGTCGTGCGGGACCTCGACGACCTCCATCCCGAACCCGGGGGCGAACGTGCGCACGACGTGCCGCACCTGAGGGTTCAACGTCTCGGCGACGACGACCTTCGTCCGGCGGGTCGCCGCCCGCGCCACGTAGCAGGCGTCCGCCGCGACGGTCAGCCCGTCGTAGCCGGAGGCGTTCGAGACGTCCATCCCGGTCAGCTCGCAGATGGCGGTCTGGTACTCGAAGATCGCCTGGAGCGTCCCCTGGCTCATCTCGGGCTGGTACGGCGTGTAGGCGGTCAGGAGCTCGCCGCGCTGCATGACCGCGTCGCAGATCGCCGGGACGTAGTGGTCGTAGATGCCGGCCCCGAGGAACTGGATCTCGCGGCCCGCGTCGACGTTCCGTGATGCCAACTCGGCCAGGTGGGCCATCAGCTCGGCCTCGGTGAGCGCCGGCTCGAGGTCGAGCTCGCGCCCCAGCCGGACGGCCCCCGGGATCTCGTGGAAGAGCTCCTCGATCGATCCGACGCCGACGGCGGCGAGCATCGCGTCGCGGTCGGCGTCGGTGAGCGCGGTGAACGTCACAGGGCCTCGACGAGCTCGCGATAGGCGGCCGCGTCCATCAGCGAATCGAGCTCCGAGGGATCCGACATCCGCACCTTGATCAGCCAGCCCTCGCCGTAGGGATCGTCGTTGACCGTGCTCTCGTTCCCGTCGAGCGCGCCGTTCACCTCGACGACCTCGCCGGAGAGCGGCGCGACCAGCCCCGACACGGCCTTCGTGGACTCGAGCTCACCGTAGTCGCCGTCCTTCGTGACGTCGGCTCCGACCTCGGGCGGGCTGTAGAAGACGACCTCGCCCAGGGTGTCCTGCGCGTACCAGGTGATGCCGAACGTGGCCGTGTCGCCCTCGATCCGTACCCAGTCGTGGGCGTCGTGGTAGCGCAGTTCCTCGGGGTAGCTCTCGTCGCTCATGAAACCGTCTCCTTGACATACAGGGGCTTTGCCGCAACCCGCGCGGCCACCGGCCGGCCGCGGGCGTCGATCTCGAGTGCCGTGCCCTCATCGGCCAGTTCGGCGGGAACGTAGGCCATACCGACGCCGACGCCGAGTGACGGCGACATCGTTCCGCTCGTGACCGCTCCGGCCGGGCGCACCGCCATGCCCTGCCGGGGGATGCCGCGACCCTCCACCCGCAGCGCCACCAGCCGGTCGTAGTTGCCCGCGGCGCGCTGGGCGCGGAGCGCGCCGGCTCCGACGAACTCCTTGGCTTCGAGCGGGCACACCCAGCCGAGGCCCGCCTCCAGGGCGGTGTGATGGTCGTCCAGATCGTTGCCGTAGAGCGGGTAGCACACCTCCAGGCGGAGGGTGTCGCGGGCACCGAGGCCGGCCGGGGTCGCGCCGGCCGCAGTGAGGGCGTCCCACAGCGGGCCGACCGCCTCGGCGGCCACCATCAGCTCGACGCCAGGCTCGCCCGTGTA